>JAJZLT010000008.1 GCA_021803245.1 Microcaldota archaeon | reverse complement strand
TCTAATATTTAATATCTTTCCACAACAGGCCGACTATCCTGTAATCCGCAAAGCCAGCGCCAATAGCAGGCTATCAGGCCTAGCAGACCTTAAGTCTGGATGATTATTAGTTATTAATAAACAGCCTATCCTTTAACCAACAGTATGCCTGCGCCGCAGGCATCAGAAGCAGCGTGCGCATTTGTTACGAGAGAAAGAGCCCTACCTCCATTCTCTCCTTGTATGCCACGGCCCGCACTACATCAGCAAGCACAGGATTCCTCGCCTTGTCCGGATCGCGGAGAAGCACAGGATAGGACGGATCGATGATCCTTATCTCTCCATTCCCATTTACAATTATGTTGGTGGTCTGTAGGTCGCCGTGAGCGAGCCCTGCCATGTGTATTTTTGTAAATCCGTCTTTAAGCTGGGCATGTATGCCTTCCAAAAGGGCCTTGTCCTCCCTGCTTCCGTGCTCCATTATCAGCCTGCCTGCGGATCTTACCTTAAACCGCTGCAGTTCCATGCCTGCAGGCATCCTCTCTATAAGAACTTCTGCAAGGGTCTTGCCTTCAAAGTGCTCAAGTACATATCCAATATAAGTGCCGCTGCCTTCCCTTACAAGCGCCACTGGCGCAGGCACATACTCAGGCGCAGCAGATTTCATTGCGCAGAGCATCTCAAATTCGCCCCTCAGGTCTTTCTGCGGTTCCTGCGAATAAACTACCTCATGATAATGCTTGCCAGGCATTCTCTGGCCTGTCTTATCGTCACGCAGGTACCTCTCATAATTCATGTCGCTTACTGCCTTGAAAAAGATGTCTTCAAGCCTGTACCTGCGATCCAATACTCCATTCCTCAGCCCGATAAAGCCGTCTGCCTGTATAACGGGCATCCGCCCACTATCATAAGCATAGTTTATCTTGTCCAAAGCCCTGCTCATAAGCTCTCCTGCTGCTCCTGCAGCTTCATGCGAGCTTGACCGAAGCTCAGGCAGAGCATTTCCAACGCGCTCAAGCATCACATTTGCATAATAAAAGTGCTCAAGAGCCTGCCTGTAGTGCACCACAGGTCCAAGCGCCTTCTCATTCTCGCCTGCAGCCTTTGCCCGCATGTTTCCTGCCCTCTGCATGTCGGAGACGCCAAGCCTTAAAGCCCCTCTTGCTGCAAGTACAAGCCCGTTATCGGCTGATCGACGTTCAGCTGCCTCTATATAAAATCTATTGAAAGCCATGCTAATCTATCTTCTCTTGAGTTTTAGATGATATTTAAGCGTTGCCACGTCACAAATTACCTCGTCAGAAGACGAAGTTCTTCCTTCCTCCAGAGGCCCATTTATACCTGTATTCCATACATTGCATCCTTTTCTTGTGCTGGATTTTTATGCTTATACAATGGCGGGCATGCGGCTCAGAAAAGTTTAAATAGGTTGAGATAGAATGCTAATATAACGGGATTATAATGAACGATAAGTCATCAGCATTAGGTTCGATAATAGACAAGGCAACTGACGCAGGCATGACGGTAAAGATGGTAAACACCAGCGAAGACAAGCTAATGGCTCCATACCGGAGAACCATGGAAGAGGTAAACAAGATGCCTGTGCTTGAGCGCACAAAGACAGTCTGTCCGGAGTGCAAGCTCATAGTAGATGGCACAATCTATAAGGACGGAGACATAGTAATGATAAGAAAGTTCTGCCCTGACCATGGCTGGACCATGGAGAAGTACTGGGAGGACTATGACATGTATATGCGCATGAAGAACTACAACTACTTCGGCAGAGGCTTTGATAATCCGAACTACGTAAATAAGGGCGAGAACTGCCCGTTCGATTGCGGAATCTGCGAGAGGCATAAGTCGCACACAGGCCTTGCAAACGTTGTAATAACAAACAGGTGCCACCTTTCATGCTGGTACTGCTTCTTCTACGCAAAGGAGGGCGAGCCTATATACGAGCCAACGCGCGATGAGCTTTACAAGATCTTCAAGGAGCTCAAGTCGCAGAAGCCCATACCTGCCAATGCCCTTCAGATAACAGGCGGAGAGCCGCTGATGAGGAGCGATGTGGTTGAGATAGTGAAGTCAGCAAAAGAAGCCGGCTTCGACCAGATACAGATGAATACTACGGGAATAATACTTGCAGAGAAGCCTGAACTCGCAGCAAAGCTAAGGCACGCAGGCGTAAGTACGCTCTACATGAGCTTCGACGGGGTAAGCAAGCGCGCAAACCCAAAGAACCACTGGGAAGTGCCGAAGACACTCGACGCGGTAAGAAAGGCAGGAATAGGCGTTGTGCTTGTGCCTACTGTGATAAGGACCATAAACGACCACGAACTTGGCAATATAATAAACTTCGCACTGAACAACAACGATGTCATAAAAGCCGTAAACTTCCAGCCTGTCTCGCTTGTAGGACGAATGCCTACAAGGATGCGCGAGAAGCAGCGCATAACCATTCCCGGAGCGATAAAACTCATAGAGGAGCAGACAAACGGCGTAATAACAAAAGATGACTGGTTCTCGGTGCCATATGTTGGAGGGATAAACAAGTTCATAGAAGCGCTTACCGGAGAGTACAAGTATGATCTCTCAATACACTTTGCCTGCGGCGCAGGCTCCTACATCTTCCAGGACAGCGACGGCAAGATAGTGCCTCTTACAAGGTTTGTGGATGCACCTGGCCTTCTTGAGCATCTGCAGAATGCTGTGAACGAGATGGGCGGAAAGTCGAAGCTGCAGCGCAGGCTGATAGCGCTGAAGGCTGTTGCCAGGCTTGGCAGATTCATAGACAAGGAGAAGCAGCCGAAGTCGGTAAACTTCTCGAAGCTGCTTATGTCTGTAATCTTCAAGCATGACTTTGCAACAATGGGCGCGTTCCAGCTAAAGTCGATGTTCATAGGCATGATGCACTTCCAGGACGAGTACACTTACGATATAAAGCGCGTGGAAAAGTGCGACATACACTATGCAATGCCTGATGGCAGAGTGCTTCCATTCTGCACCTTCAATGTCTTCCCTGAAGTCTACAGGGACAAGATACAGAAGCAATACTCGATACCTTCAAAGGAGTGGCAGGAGATGCACCACGACTGGACCTACCACAGCGACAAGTACATAAGGAATGTGAAGGCGCTCGAAGCGACAGAAGCCTACCAGCGCACGTACATCAAGGGCACTGATTACTTCAGCCTCAAGGTCAATCTTGATGAGGCTGCAAAGATAAGGGCAGAGAAGATTGCCAAGCAGCCAGCCCAGGAGAGGCCTGTGGCGCAGATAATGATGGCTGCCGGAGCAGCGGGGCAATCCGGCAAAACAGTCCAGGAATCAGGCGTGCCACTTGCAAAGGCAGCAGAAGCAAAGCCTGCAGTGCAGAAGGAGGGCAAGAATGAAGATTCATGTGCCTGCGGCAATGCATCGGGCTCATGCGGCTGCGGCGGAGCTGAGATGGAAGGCGAAGGCAAGGAAGGCCAATGCGGCTGCGGAGGCAGTTGCGGCTGCTGATCGTAACAGGCGCTTCTAATATTGCCTGACGCTTTGCTTTTTCATGGGTAATCTGCAATGGACAAACGCGAAAACCAGGAAGAAAATGCGTATGAGAAGGAGCTAAAGGAAATTCAGGAGAGGCAGTACTCTAGCGACTGGATAACGATAAATGGCAAGCAGTATCGCGTGCCATATAGGATGGTAAAGGAGGTCACGTTCGCAGAAGTAAGCAAGAGTGAGCTTATAGACCTTGAGCATGCTGCGCGCCTTCAGTACCGCCTGATGCTGATGGAGCCAATACTGCGCGCCAAGGTAGAATATGTGAAGCAGCGCATAACCATAGTGTACAATCCTACTGATGCCGATAACAGGAAGCCAAAGATAAGCCTTGAGGAGCTGATGGACACCCTCTCAAAGGAAGGGATCCACCTTTACAATAATCCGCGCGAAGTGCATGATTTCGATTACTTCAAGGAGATGTACAGCTACCACTTCGACCCGCCCGCAATACGCGAGCATCCCCCGTATGGATATACCGCAAAGGAATGGGAGAAGATGAAGGACGAGTATTACAGGAAGACAGGCGAGGCAAAGGCGAAGAACTGGGCGAAGTTCAGCGAATGGCAGAATTTATATGCCATGGAGCATGCAGAGGAGCTTGGCATCAAGCCTGAAGAGATAAAGCTAAAGCCAGCCACGCTGAAGGAGAAAATTCTCGGAAGGAAGAAGTCAAAGAAAGGAGATAAGGGCTTCTGGTTCCACGGAGTATGAGAGCAGGCCAAATCGCGTAAGCGAGTTCCTGCTCCTGGTTTTTTTTGTTTTTTACGCATACCTGGCATGCGCCAGCCTGCAGATTCCTCAAATGTCATCCAGAATCACTTATTACGAAAAAAAGCATGCAGACGGGGCGTTCCGGCCGGCATTAAATATATTTTTTGATCATCAGCAGTGCCTTGCGGCTTTCTTCCCATCTCCTATGGTCACCATGGAATCCGTAAACTATTCCGTAGCCGTCGCTTCTGTATCTCGGTATCACGTGCAGATGGAAATGGAATACCGACTGGCCCGCAGCCTCGCCATTTGCCTGGACAAGATTGATTCCGTCTGCCTTTAAATGCTCTTTGTAAACCATTGCCACGCGCTTTGCGACCACCGCTACCCGCTGAAGCTCCGTTTCAGGAATCTCAAAGATGTTCTCGTAATGCGCTTTCGGCATCACAAGGGAGTGGCCTACTGCAGCAGGGTTTTTGTCAGCTATTACCTTGACAAGATCGTCTTCGTAAATGGAAAGGGCTTCGGTCTCGCCTCTGACTATCCTGCAAAAGACGCATGATTCCATAATATAGCAATGGGCATTCAAGCTTAAAATAGTTTTTTCTGCTTCTTGTAATCTGAGAGCCCGGATACCCTGACCCCTATCTTCCTTATCCTCTTTGCTTTTTCCGGATTCTGCCTGTAGAGCTGCATCGCATTCTGCACAAGGCTCTCGAGGCTGCCTGTGGGCTTTATGCTCCTGCTTTTTAGGTGTTCTGTAAAGTCATGGTATCTGAGCTTAAGCGTTACCGTCTTGAATACAGCGCCTGCCTTGCTGACCTCGCCTATAACCTCCCTAGAAAGTTCAAGTATCGCGTTCCCTATCTCCTTCTCGTCCAGGGTGTCTGCGCCAAATGTCCTCTCCCTGCCTATCGATTTTATCTCGGAGTTTTCATGCACACTGCTCTCGTCTATGGCGTTGGCGTAGTTGTGGAGCTCAATGCCGTAAGAACCAAACCTGTCCATTAAGTCCATAATATTGGCTTCTGCAAGGTCGCCTATGGTCCTGTAGCCTATCTGCTCCAGCTGCTCGCCTATCTTCCTTCCTACGCCATAGAGATTGCCGACCGGCATGTTCTTTATGAAGTCCCTCGCCTCCTCCTGCCTTACCAGCCTGATGCCATCTGGCTTTGCCTCTTCGCATGCCATCTTTGCTATCAGTTTGTTTGGGCCTATGCCTATAGAGCACGGCAGCAACGCCTTAGCTGCAATCTCCTTCTTCAATTTTACTGCGTATCTTAATGAATCTTCATATCCGTGCAGCTTCCCGGAGAGATCGAGAAAGGCCTCATCTATGCTCACCTGCTCCACATCCTCGGCTTTTGATCTTAGAATAGCCATAACTTCCCTGGATTTTTCTTCGTAATAGTCAAAGTCCACTGGCAGGTAGATGGCATCTGGCTTTAGCTTATAAGCCTTTGAGATCGCCATCCCGCTCCTTATGCCATACTTCCTCGCCTCATAATTGCAGGTCATCACTACTCCCCTTCCGCTGCCCTCCTTCGGATCCCATCCTACTACTACAGGCTTGCCCTTAAGCTCAGGCCTGCGTATCTCCTCGCATGCGGCATAGAAATGGTCCATGTCGACTAGCATTATAATCCGCATATCACTCAAAAATAATCTCTTCTACAGGGCCTCTTGGTGAAAACTCTCTGAACGCCTGTGATCTGAATCTGTAAAGCCTGGCGCTCCTGTTCTTCCACGCATGTTCAGGCAGGCCTGCATCCACGCATACGTTTCTGAGGAATTCTTCTGCGCTCCATTGCTTTTCAATAGCCACTGCAGGCAAGATCAGGCTGCTATTGTACCCATACTTGATCATAAGCCCGTCCCTGCCCACCTTGATGCTATTCTTAATATCCGCTATCTTCCTGCTTTCAATAAGCTCTGGTTTCGAGAGCAGGTTTATCTCGATCAGCATCTCATCAAACTCCATATGCGAGACGGGAACGAATCTAGGATCTTCTGTGGCAGCTGAGATCGCAGCTTCAACAAGCATATGCTTCAGGGTGTTGTGTGGTGTCGGGAAGCCCATGCGGCCCCTCAAAGTCCGCGTAGGATAATGCTCTATGGTTACGAATACGCCCATCTCATCGTCAAACCTTGAAATCTGCCTCTCAATTACCTCATTCCTGAAGTTCGCCATAGTCTGATGCAGCTCTATGGCATTCCTAGCTGACCTTACTAGCGCAATGCCATCATTCATATCATAAATCTTCATGCCAAACCAGTAATTAATAGGCAAAAGTTTTATTAAGGCTTTTCCAAGGCCGTGAGAGCTGCAAGGCCATGCGATAAATAAACTTTCCGGGCAAATGCGCTTAACCGGTTCAGAATGATCCGCGCTTCCTTCTTACGAAGTAAACTATAAGGACTATTATTATCAATACCACTGCCGCTGCTGCAAGCGGCACATTCCTTTGCCCAACAGAATGCACGGGCAGGGTAACTGGTATTGTGCTTGTCGAAATTGTTGTAGGGGCAGTAGAAGTGCCATTTGTACTGCCCGAATAAACAGGCGTGTAATAATCAGCAGGGCTTACCTTAATAACCTCGCGCAGGTTAGTATTCGAAGTGTTTATGCCAGAAGAGGAGCCTGCGCCAAGCAAGACCGCCTGCGCAGTGGGCCTTCCCATGGCTTCCCATACTGGATTGCCGCCATTTGCATATGCAACTGAAGAAGAGTCGGTATGCAGTGCGTTTTCCAGCGCGCTTATTGATGTAAGGCAGTTCCCGGTAGGGTCAGTAAGATTCGATTTCATTACTTCATTGCACTTTCCATCGAAGGCATTTGGCATTATGTTCGGGTCGAAAACGAATACAACTACTGCGTAGAAGCCTATGCCGTTTGAAAACTGGCTGAAGATATAGCTGTGTGCTGGGTCCGGAAGCACGCCGAGAGGCAGCCCGGAAAGCCCATTGGTATAATTCAACATATTTTCTATCTTGGCGAAGACAGGCGAGTAGACATATGCGGGACTGCCGGCGCATGACGCCGCAGTAGCACCTGCGGAGCAGTCGGTAAGCACTGCGCTACCGTTAAAAACCGGAAATCCCTGCGCTGTCGCGTTTGTAGAATTGAATCCAAAAACGGACAGTCCCGAATAAGCCGGGACAATGTACCAGAAAGGCGAAGCACCGTTGGCACCAGCTACTATGCTGCCGAATTCGCAAGGAGAAGAGCCGGTTGCATTGGCATATGCCTGGCCCTGATTCTGCGCGCAGGTGTAATTCCCGACATATGTAATTGTTGCAATAGTCATATTCTGAAATGCTCCGTTGGCAGTGCTATTGGCTGCAGGATACAGCAGGGGAGGCGCAGCCATGCCTGAGAGCGCATTTGATTGGGCTATCGCTGCAAGTGAAATCATGATCAGAATAAAATAACCGAGAAGCTTCATGTTACCGCTTTATACTTGCATATAATCTTTAAAAAGATAGTGCACGGATTCGGGACCTCAAAGCTTTCTCTGGCCTGTGCGCGCTCATCCGGCGCTAAGTAGTAAATTCGGCTGCAATGCTTATTGCATTCGATTCGTTTATGGCGCCGCCAACTCTCGCTATCGAGAAAACAGTTACTGCGCTCCCGTTAAGCGCATAAAGGGTGAAGAACTCGGAATTCGGATTCGTTGCCGTTGAATCGAATGTAGAATAAACCATCTTGCCTTCAGTAAAATTTATCTCAGAGTTCCCGCCTGCCGATCCGAATTCAAGGAACGAATTATATAGCGACTTCGCATCCTCAAGATTGCCGGTTTTAAAGGTCCTCGCTATAAATATTCCGGAAGTGCGCAGATTGTCTGCACTTATAAAAATATAATTTCCGCTAAACGTTTGGTTCTTATAAGACATATAGCTTACAAGCATGACGTTGCTTCCTTGTATGGCGGAAACAAGCCCTGGCGGATAGTCGAGCGGTACAATGTAATTAGCCACAAAGCCATCCACATTACCAGTGCTAAATGAGGAATAGCTGCCATACAGGCCTCCGAGCTCTCCATTTGCCTGCGCCTTGCTTATGTAGCTCTCATTGGCAGCCGCAGCAACAGTTTTCCCGGTATTCCGGTGCGACCAGAGGAGGAAGTAGGCTGCGAGTATTACTGCAATTACTACTAGTGCCACTGCAAATATCTTTACATACCTTCCTTTTCTGCTGCCATATGCATAAGCATCAAATCTGAAGCTGTTGCTGTCTGCAGCAGATGCAGGTTGCGTAGTATCTCCAGCACCTTCCATAAAGATAATAATGAATCTAAATATAAATTTAAATAATATCCGTCTGCCGCCTCTGTCTATCTTAATTACTGTTAGTAATTCTATACACAAGAATTATTATATACAAGCATAGAATAATATCCTTATATACTGCATAAAGTGACCTTGGGATGTTTTTATGGCAGACGTTGCTCCGAAAGTTTATGTTATAGCCGATTATGGGAAGGGCGATGCTGCTTTCGCTGAGGTCGCCCAATTTATAGATGCATATGTGCCGGGCGTCCGCGTACGTGCAATTTCTGTGGAGCCGTACAGTACAATCCAGACTGGTTTTTGGGTAAATCAAATGGCACTGAACGACAAAATGCTCCGTGAAAGGTTTAAGATAGAGGGAAAGGACATTGAAGCCCAGGCAGGCAAGAGCTATCTTTACGTGAACACGGCCCCAAGAAGGGATGACTCCGGGCCGAGAAGGGATAACGACGGGGAAAAGCTTGTCTATGCCAGGCTTGCTACTGGCCTGGAAATTGTGGGTGTCTTTTCCGGAGAGACATTTTCCTTCGTAAAGCCGCTTATAAACATATTCAGGGAATTCGATCCAGGCAAGGTGCCTACAAACGGATCCCAGTTCAGGTCAAGGGACATATTTCCTGAGGCGCTTGGTAAAATAGTGGCAGGTGATTATTCGGTTCTGGGGGAGGAGCTGGCCATTGCTTCCATACCGGAGCCATCAGGCGGCAGGATAGGCCATAGGGACAAATATGGCAACATTAAATTGACTACAAAGGAATCCGAGGTAAGCGAATTAAGGCCGGGCGATACGATAAGCGTTGAGATTGGGGAGAAGAAGCGGGAGGCAATATTCACAGCAGGAATGTTTAGCGTAAATCACGGAAGCCTCTGCCTTGCGCCTGGCTCCTCAGGCCCGATCGGGGACAGGTATCTTGAGATAAGCAGGCGCGGAGGAAATGCGTGGAAGGATTTCGGGAAGCCCAGGATTGAAGCAGAGGTCAGGCTGCGCAAGATAGGAGTATCAAGCCGAATTCTGGTCATAGGAAACCAGAGATAAGATGCTTTACATTATAAATATTTAACAGACTATAATGTTTAGTTAGCAGGCGGGATGGTCTTGAGACTATATGGATATCTTGGCATCGCACTAATAGCATTTGCAGAAATTAACTTCTATGCAAAAATAGAGCCATTTGCCACATGGTATATACCGATAGTATGGTATGGGTACATATTGCTTATAGACAGCATTGTATACAGATTGAAAAACCGCTCCCTAATGTCATCTTATCCCAAAGAGTTCATTTTCATGGTGGCACTCTCAGTGCCATTCTGGCTTATTTTCGAGTTCTATAACCTGTTCACGGTAAGCTGGATATATACAAATTATGTCTGGTATGTGCATCTTTTTGATTTCACTACGATAATGCCTGCTGTCCTTGAGACATTTTCTCTCATAAATTCCCTAGGCTTAGGAAAAAGATTTGATCGTAGCGTTAATAGGAGCAAGGCAAAGCGTCTGATCCTGAGAGATGGCAGCGGGAGCCTTGCCATAAAGTTGCTGATCGTAGTTGGCGTATTTGCAGCACTCCTGCCGGTATTAGTGCCTATGATGGGATTTCCATTCATCTGGTTTGGCCTTTTCCTGCTCATTGACCCTCTGAACTACCTTATCGGAAGGCCAAGCATAGTGCAGAGAGTAAGCCGGGGAAAACGGAGCTTTGTTATACAGCTCTTCATTGCAGGGATAATAATGGGCTTCTTCTGGGAATTCTGGAATTATCAGGCATATCCAAAATGGCACTACAACCTTCCATCTTTCGTACCGAGCATAAGGCTCTTCGAAATGCCTCTCTTCGGATATCTTGGCTATCTTCCTTTCGCAACCGAAGTATTCCTTTTCTACGCCCTTTTCAGGTCATTCATATTCAAGAAAGGAAATGACCTGCTGCTGATTTAATGAGGGAATCAAAGTATGAAACCCATCGTTTTCATCATCAGCCTTACGGTCCTGCCATTCTCCTTGTTTTCTGCTGCTTCCTCTATCAGTTCCAGTGCGTTCGGCGTATCCAAATCGTCATCCATCAGCGCGGCAAATTCCTGAAGGAGGGACTTCCTGATCCTGCCATTTCCACTTGCTTTAGCAGATCTGCATGCTCCGCCTGCGATTTTTTCCGCCTCCGCGAGCTCATCTCTGTCAAATTCCCACACTCTTCTATAATGGTGTGAAAGAAGCATCCATCTTATCGCATTCGGCGAATATTCTTTCAGCAGATCCGAGATTAGAATCAGATTTCCAAGCGATTTTGCCATCTTCTCTCCCATGTGCATTACCATTCCTGTATGTGCGAAGTACTTCGCAAACGGGGCTTTTCCTGTAAAGCTCTCTGACTGCGCAATTTCGCTTTCATGATGCGGAAAGATAAGATCGCGGCCCCCGCCATGTATGTCAATCTGCTCACCAAGGTATTGCCTTATCATTGCCGAGCATTCTATGTGCCAGCCCGGCCTGCCGCGGCCCCATGGCGTCTCCCAATATGGTTCACCTTTTTTCCAACCCTGCCAAAGCACAAAGTCAAGAGGATTTCTTTTGTTAGGATCATCCGGATTACCTCCCCTCTCTTTAAGCAGCAGCATCATCTGACGGTGGTTGAAATTGGAAAGCTTTCCATACCCTTTGAACAGGCTTACATCGAAATACACATTCCCTCCATTCTCGTAAGCAAATCCCTTCTTCCTGAGCGAGTCCACAATTCTGATTATCATGGGTATGGAATCAGTGGCTTTCACATAATGGTCAGGTTTCAGCATATTAAGGCTTTTCATATCTGCAAGATATCTCCTTGTCCAGCGGTCGCCAAGCTTCTCCCATCCTGTTCCTTCTTCCCCTGCTTTCCTGAGTATATCATCGTCGATATCAGTAACATTCTGGGTGTAAATTACCCTGAAGCCCATGAATCCCAGATATCTTATCAGCACATCGAAAGAGACGTACGTGAAAGCATGGCCGAGATGAGTCGTATCATACGGCGTAATGCCGCACACGTAAATCTTAACAGTTTTTCCTCCAAGAGGTCTGAAAACCTCCTTTTTTCTGCTTGCTGAATTGAATAGCTGAAACGCCATCTCCTTCACTTCAGCTCTAGCTTTACGAAAGCCTCAGCAAATTCGTATCCTCTCTCTTTCCCAACCAGATGCGCCATCTCCCTTACCCATTCTATGCTCTCATCTGAAACCTGGCTTTTATGGCATGCCAAAGCCTTCTCCTTTGTTTCCATTGTCTCGCTGATATCCACAACTTCATTGTGGCTATCAAAGTTTGTCAGATAAAGAGTCTTGACTTTATGCGGCTTTAATCCCTCCTTCTCCAATTCCTTAAACGTCAGCCTGTCGCGCGCCATGGGGTACACTGCGTCTATCGTTGCCTGCCCTGCAGCCCGATGATCAGTATGGTTGACAAAGCCCCTCTTCGAGTATACAAGCGTAGGGTCCATAGTCACAACCAGGTCTGGTTTCAGCTTCCTTATGAACCTCACTATCTCTTTCTTAAGCTCAAGATCGGCTACAAGCTGGGTGTCATTGTGATTTAGGAAGAAGATGCCTTTCAGGCCGAGAACCTTTCCAGCTTCTTCCTGCTCTCTTTTCCTTATCTCAATTAGTTTCTCCTCTGTCATCTTAGGGTCGTCAGAACCCTTGCACCCATTCGTGCATATCAAATAATAACACGATGCGCCCCCTTTCGCCAATTTTGCAAATGTGCCGGATGCGCCAAAATCAAGGTCATCAGGATGTGCCGCTACGCCTAGAGCTATCATAAAATCTGCCTATATAATTCTTATACTACTCAATGTAGACTCAATGTTATAAATACCTGCTAATTTTACAAAATACCAGACATGAATTGCTTATTACCTGGCTCCATGCCAATTTTTATTTCCCTGTTTCTGCATATATAATATTTAAATATCTGACAGCAGATAAGTAAATAGCCCATATAAAGTAAGGACGTTTAGCCTTTGCAATCAAGGCGCCATACCTGACCCCACATGGATTTAGATAAAGTCAAGTCTTACTATATTTCTTACAATCTGTACAGTTTCTCAAGCGGCCTGGTAGGAGTATTCATGAATCTCTTCCTGCTTGCGACAGTTTCACTTGCTGGTGTCATAGAGTTCAACATACTCTACTTCACAGGGCTTGCGTTGGCTATGTTCGGATGCGCATATACGCTTCCGCGGATAAATCCAAAAGAGCTATATATTGCCGGAGCCCTGATCCGGGCAGTAACCCTGATCTTTCTCATTGCAGCTGCAGGGCTTGTCTCAAACATACTGGTATTCGGGCTACTTTATGGCGTATCAATAGGCACATTCTGGCTTGGCAACAACATACTGACTTCAGACATATCAAAGAACATTGACAGGAGGGAATTCATCTACAGGAATAATCTGATAAGCAGCATAGTTTCGCTTGCAGCGCCAACACTGGCAGGAATAATGATAGAATACTCCCAGTTCTCAGGGCCGCTTAGGTTCATATATGATTTCCTTGCAGCATTCATGTTCCTTCTCGCTTCGGCGTATGTTCTTTACATTACAAAGCTGCCCCAGCCATCAAGGCTTATCAAGTTCAGCATGAAGGATCTAAGGATAAAACATAATGAATATAGGAATTACAAGCAGTACTTCTTCCTATCACAGCTATTTTACATGCCTTTCTCGATACTCCTGCCTATCTACATATTCGAAATTACAAAAAGCTATACAATAGCGGGAATATACGCGAGCTCGCTGCTTTTCGTGGCTGTTTTTGCGAATTATATCACAAAGGTAAACAGCCGTAACTGGAGTGCCACTGCAAAGGTACTGGTAGCAGCCTTTATTGTATCATCCCTTCTCCTTCTAGACCATAGCCTAGTAAATCCTGTCTTCGCAATCTTCTCTTTTGCTGTAATCTATACCATAGCTTCAACCCCGCTGAATATTCAGGCTTTGTCCAACTTCCTCGAAGTCATAGACCGCGGCTCAAAGGACAGGATTCACTTTTGGCTTAACAGGGAATTCTATATTTACACCGGCAGGCTCTCTTCTCTTGTAATAATACTGGTATTCTTATTATTTTTCCCGTCGTATTCAATGTACATTCTGTACGCGTTTCCAATAATGGCATTGTACAGCATCACTTATCTGAAAGTATCAAAAAGGGCAGAATCAAAGCAGGTAAATGTGCTCAATATACCGAATGCAGTCAGATAATCTAAAGCTTATACTTGTAAGCTTCATATCCAAATCTTTTGACTACCGAGAGCTTACCACGGCTGCCGTCATACAGGGCTATCGAAGGATGCCGCACGCCATTGAATGTAGTTGTCTTGACCATGGTATAATGCGCCATATCAAGAAAGACAATCCTATCTCCCTCTTTAAGCGGCTTTGCAAAAGAGTAATCTCCTATAACGTCTCCTGCAAGGCATGTCGGTCCTCCAAGCCTGTAGCTGCATTTTTGTTCTCCAGGTTTCCCCGCGCCTATTATATTTGGGCGATACGGAGCTTCAAGTACATCTGGCATGTGCGCTTCGGCCGAGACATCCAGTATTGCCGTATCTATGTCATTATGCACTATATCCAGTACAGTAGCCACAAGTACACCGGCATTAAGAACCACTGCCTCTCCCGGCTCCAGATATACCTGAACCCCGTGCTTCTTCTTGAACTTGTTTATCGTCTCGATGAGCAGATCTACATCATAATCTTTTCTTGTTATGTGGTGCCCACCTCCAAAATTTACCCATTTCATACCATCTAAATGCTTCGAGCATTTTTGTTCAAATCGCCTGAGAACCCTAACAAGCACATCCGCATTCTGTTCGCAGAGCGCATGGAAGTGCAGCCCATCAATCCCGGTCAAGTCCTCTCCTTCAAGTTCTTCCGGGCGTATTCCAAGTCTGGAGCCTGCTGCCGCAGGATTATAAAGCTCCTTTTCAACTTCCGAATAGCCCGGATTTATCCTTAATCCGATCTCTATTTTTTTACTGCTTCCGGCGATCACACCCCTGTATTTCTTCCATTGCCTTATTGAGTTGAATATCACTATGCTGGAGTATTTTATCACTTCTTTTATGTCCTTTTCAGAGTATGCAGGGGAAAAGGTAACTACCTCTTTCCCAAATTCCTCGCATCCCAATCGGGCCTCCATAGGCCCGCTTGCGCATGTGCCGTCCAATTTAGTGCGCATTAAGGGAAAAGCCTTATACATCGCAAAAGCTTTGAGCGCAAGCAGTATCTTTGCGCCTGTTTCACTCTTCACTCTTGACAGGATCTCAAGGTTCTTTCTTATCATCGTCTCGCTTACAATAAAACATGGGCTCTCAACAGCATCGGTTATCCGCTTGGGGAAATTTTCTAATTCCTCCAAATAAAAATTCCTATTCATTATGAAAACACATCAATCCGGCAATTTGCCATTGAATTCGACCTGTTTCCAAGGCAATCCATATCTATTTAGGGCTTCCATGAACGGATCCGGGTCAAGCTGCTCCACATTGAATACGCCGCTGCCCTTCCATACTCCCTTCAGGACCATCATGGCTCCGATCATGGCCGGAACGCCTGTAGTATATGATATTGCCTGCGCTCCGACTTCCCTGTATGATTCTGCATGATCGCAGACATTGTATATGTATATGGATCTTTCCTTGCCATCCTTCCTGTCTCTGCCTGTTATTATATCTCCTATAACTGTTTTTCCGGTGTAATTTGTGCCAAGTTTGGCAGGATCAGGAAGCAGTGATTTAAGGAATCTTATCGGAACAACTTTCTTCCCCTCGTAATCTACCTCGTCTATTCTTGTCATTCCTACAGTCTTAAGGACCCTTAAGTGTGTCAGGTAGTTATCAGAAAACGTCATCCAGAACCTTATTCTTTTCAACCCTTTTATATTCTTAGCCAGCGATTCCAATTCTTCGTGGTAGAGCAGATAGCTCTCGTTGGCTCCTACAATCGGATAGTCGAAGCTGAAATGCGTGCTATCAGATTCAAGTATAGGCGGTTTTTCAATCCACTTGCCATCTTCCCAGTATTTGACTATCTGAGTCACTTCACGTATGTTTATCTCAGGGTTAAAGTTCGTGGCAAAAGCATGGCCGTGGTTTCCTGCATTGCAGTCTAAAATATCCACATACTTTATCTCATCAAAGATATTTTTTTGCGCGTATGCGCAAAAGATGTTTGATACACCTGGATCAAAACCGCATCCGAGTATCGCGATGAGTCCCTTTTCCCTGAATTTGCTGTCATATGCCCACTGCCAGCTGTATTCAAAATGCGCAATATCTCTCGGTTCGTAGTTAGCCGTATCCAGATAATTGACATTTGCCTCAAGGCAGGCGTCCATTATGCTGAGATCCTGATACGGCAACGCCACATTGATTACAATAGATGGTTTTACCCTGTTTATCAGAGCAACCAATTCATGGACATTATCTGCGTCTACCTGCGCGACTTCAATTTCGCGCCCGGTCTTCTCTCTTATTTCCTCACGTATCTCCTCACATTTTGATATAGTCCTGCTCGCAATTGCTATCTTATCGAAAACCTCTGGTACCTGCGCGCATTTATGGGCTACAACCCTGGCTACACCTCCCGCGCCGATTATCAAAACCTTTGGCATTCCTCTCGTCTCAATACAAAATTAATAAAAACAAGTTATTAAATATATCGTATTTTGCCTGTATTTTACGACGAATAATGTAAAAGCATAAGATGCTATAAATGGAGGACTATAGTGTGGAGTTTTGTCATCTCATCTATGCTGTGTTTTATTCCCTGCCTGCCTATCCCTGAATTCTTGTCACCTCCAAATGGGAACTGGCCAATTCCGTGCTTAGGATGGCCATTAATATGTACGGATCCTGCCTCTATGTTCTCTCCTGCTTCTATAGCCTTATTTATGTCCCTTGTGAAGATGCATGCGTCGAGACCGTAGTCGGATCTGTTTGAAACCAGCATTGCGTCTTCATAGCTCTTAACCCTGAGTATAGTAATAACAGGACCGAAAGTTTCCTTCCATGCAATATCCATGTCTTCAGTAACATTATCCAGCACCGTGGGCTCAAAATATCCCAATTTCTGTTTTTTCCCACCATACAATACCTTTGCGCCCTTCTTCACAGCATCATTAACGAGCTCTTCTACAAAAGATGCTGCCTTCTCGTTTATAAGGGGCCCTATCGATACCCCTGCACTTCTCGGATCCCCTAATTTCCATTTCTTAACCTCTTCAAGCACGCCTGCAACAAACTTGTCTGCTACGCTTTCTACAACGAGTATCCTGCTTATTGCATCGCATCTTTGGCCGTAAAACTTCAGAGAGCCGGTAACGCACTCGCTGACAGCCTGGTTTAGGCTGCAATCTTCAAGCACTATCGCAGAAGCCTTTCCGCCCAGCTCAAGATGGAGCTTCTTCATTCCAGAAACAGCAGCTATGCGCTTCCCTGCGCCGCTGCTACCTGTAAAGGACACCATATCTATCTTTATATGGGAATTGAGGTAGTTGCCAAGCTCCGATCCGATGCCTGTCACTATATTAATGCTGCCGCTAGGCACCTTGGATTCCTGCATAATCCTGCCGAACATCAAGAGGCTTACGGGATCTGCGCTCGCAGGCTTTATGACCACAGAATTTCCTGCAGCAATGGCAGGCGCTATCTTGGATATAGCCGCAAAGAGCGGATAGTTAAAAGGGGTTATCGCAAGAATGACACCAAGCGGCTGCCTGGTAACAAGCGCCATGCCTTTTCCATTCGAGACCATATCCTCTTTTATTATCTCGCCTCTGATATCCCTGGCTTCATCGGCAGCAAGCTCAAGCCTCTCTATAGACGAACTGACCTCGCCTCCAGCGAGATCCGATGTCTTTCCAGATTCTTTGCATATCATCTCTTTAATCTCCATGCTGTTCTGGTCCAGAAGGCGGGCCATTCTAGCGAGCATTTCCGCTCTCTCAAAAGCAGGCATATGCGCTACCTTGAATTTGGCATTATAAGCTGCAGAGACGGCTCTTTCGGCCTCATCCTTTCCGCATTTCTGCACTTTTGCAACAACCGATCCGTCTGCAGGATTCATGATCACGAAAGTGTCCGACGCCTCTATCCACTGGCCATCAATAAATGTTTTGTATACCGCCTTGCCATCTCTTACATCTCTTATTGAATCAAAAATTGACATACGATCAATTCAATTAATCAGTTGCCTTATATAATTTTAACGGAAAGGCCCTAATAGACTATGACAACAAAGGCAGCACCAAGCATTTTAAAATCCAAGAGATAAAGTCATTACTGTGTTTCTATGGTAAAACCCCCTGTAATAATAATTAATCTTAAGAAGTACGATGAAGTTTTGGGAAAAAAGGCACTGGTCTTTTCCAAGATAGCAAAAAAGTTGTCTGATAAATATGGTATCGCCATATTTGTCGCGCCCCCGTTTCCACTACTTGGAGAGAGCGCAGAAATAGTTTCTACATTATCGCAACACGTAGATCCGTACGAAACAGGTGCATTTACCGGCTCCATAGTGGCAAAGGAACTTAAGGAGCTCGGGGTCGCAGGATCGCTGATAAACCATTCAGAAAGGAGAATGCCGCATTCTGACATAGCAAAATGTGTGGAGCTGTGCAGAAAGTACATGTTAATGTCAATAGTATGCGTTAAAGATGATGCAGAGGCAGGCGAGCTGGCCAAGCTAAAGCCCGATTTTATAGCATTAGAGCCTCCTGAGCTTATAGGCGGCGGCATCTCCGTCTCTACGGCAAGGCCAGAGATGATAAAACACGGGGTAAAATCCGTAAAGGATGTCTCTTTGCACACTCGTGTGCTCTGCGGTGCAGGTATAAAGAACAGGGAAGACGCAGGAAAAGCCATAGAATTGGGTGCTGATGGCATACTGATCGCTTCAGGGATAGTCAAAGCCGCAGATGCGGAAGGTGCAGCTGAAGAACTAGTGGCAGGTATTCTTGAAGCAAATAAGCGGCAATAAGAGAACACATGAAGCAAACTCCATGGCGAAATCCGCGCTCCAACAGCTTTTTGACAGGCAGAGAGATAGATTGGCAGTTGGTGCTTATTTTCTTTTGCGAAGATATTATCTGCAATCGCTGCAGATATGATTATCTCCATCTTTAGTATGAAGTAATGTCAATTCCTGTGTTAGGCTACAACGGCGTAGTTCAGCACATAAGCGATCACAAATCCAATTAGTATGCCTATGTAAGTGTAAAGCATCGACTTCTTTATTCCTCCCGGGTTCTCCGATCCCCTATTCACATTGACGTGAAAGAGCACCAGCACTACGTAAAGTATCGCAGCACAGGCAAGCGAGTCAAAGAAGGTAATAAAAAGAGTAGAGAAGAATACCAATCCTATGGCTGTGCCTATTATTGTGGGCAAGCCGCCAAGCAAGAATACACCTGCAATGAATTTCTTGCTGGTCTTTTCCAGCTTTCCGAAGAGAGGTGCGGCAATAGGGAAGCCCTCCGTTATATTCTGTGCAGAGAAGCCAATAACCGAAAGCACATATATCGGAAGGAGTCCGGCTGCACCTGCAGATCCAAATACAAGCCCCTCCGTTATATTCTGAAACCCTATGCCTACAGCAGCAAGCACCGAGGTCCTATGCGGATTTTCCGCTGGATCCCTGCTCCCTTTCGGCAGTACAAAAAAGACAAAAGAGATTGCGAAGCCTGATATAAAGACCAGTAAAAGCGGGTTGGTTATCGTATCGTTGCCAAAGACTGCCGCTACATCCCCGTAGATATCCATGAGCAGGAAAATAAGTATGCCTATGGCTATTGCATTGTACAAGAGCAACCGCTTCATGCTTGCTTTTCTGTCCATTACCAGTGGGAATGACAGGAAAATAGACAGGCCCATTATTACGGAAAGGCCTATCGTAATGTAAAAATTGGCTATTGCCATGATATCACAAGTGCAGCATAAAGGATTTAACTGCATTCACACTACGTTTCATAACTGAGTTATAACGCAATAATCTAAATAAATTAGGCATGGGATGCCATACTTAAAGCCATGGCCATCTTATGAGGCAACAGCAGTTAGTCCGGATTTGTGCAGAGCCAGATCCGGTGCAGCTTCAATCGAAGGTGCATCTTCTTCGAGGCAGGAGCGCTTTGGGGTTGCGGGGATTTGAACCCCGACATGCAGGTTACTTCCATTGCAAAGCTTTTATTTCCAGATTCTAATCATCGCTCATTGCTCAATCCTAAAATAAATATCTGGAGCCTGCCGCGCTGCCTGGTTACGCAACAACCCCCTAATATCAATTATAATCCCCAGTTTAAAAACCTTTATGCTTACATTCCCAGGTATTTGTTCAGAGCAATCTAAAAGTATTAAAAATGTTGGAGTGTATCTCATATCATGCAGAGTGAAGATGGCGGACCTGTCAATGGTTTTAAGGAAGAATACGACGCAATATACGACGGGATCACCAAAATAATCGTAAGAATGTCAAAGGGCATTTCATATTTAATAATAAGCGAATTGGAAAAGGCATACTATAGCAATGTAGTAAATGACGGCTTAAGGGAAAAATTAAGCCCATATATGGCTGCTTCAGGGGCTTTGCTGTTTTGCGGAAGGAACATAGACATGGACAAGGTGGGCAATCTGCTTGAAGCTGTAGATATAATTCCAGATAACGATCTACTCGGCACATTGACTTATCTCAATTTTAAGAATTATGTGGTCTATCTAATTTCCATATACTATCTACAAAGCTGGGGCAAGGAGGTCAGTGTGGAAAATTCCATACGCGTAGTAAGAGTCTTCGGCACCAGCCCGGATGCGACATTGGCCAGATTCGCAATAGACTTCCACGACCGTCTCGAAAAGGGAGAGATAGAGAAAGAGTTCCTTAAGAAAAGGGAGGACAAGCGCTTACAGACATTGGCACGCGCAATAGAAAGCACTTCAGAAGTAACCACCAAACTAATAATCTCCGAGTTCGAGAGGGGCATGACAGATAAAAACATATTGGACAATATAAGAATAAACAGAAACATGGCGCTTTACATTATAGCTGCAGGCACTCTCGCATTTGCAGGAAGGGATATAGATACTCCTTCAATAAAGGGCCTCCTGGAGGCTATTGACGTGAGGGTAAATGAAGAATATATGCGAAGCCTGTTTTCTCTCCATTATAAAAATCACATAATATACTTAATAGGAATATATTTCCTTGTCGCAGTGGGCAGAAAACCAGAGGTACAAAGCCTGCTAGACGTCATACGTGCAATGTACATAAATCCAGATTATACTGTTGCAAGGTATGCCATAGATCTCTATAATAAGATGTCTACCGCCCAAAAAACTGGGTAATATTTATTAACTTTCCTAATGAGATAGTATCATAGTTATCTGTGATTTGAATGGCAGAGGGTAAGAATAGGATAAGCACTGGAATTTTTGGATTGGACGAAATTACAAGCGGAGGAATACCTTTAGGGAATCAAGTCCTCATAGCTGGCGATGCAGGCACGGGTAAGACACTGCTTTCATTCGAAATCCTGTACAGGAACGCCAAAATAAATATTCCATGTACCTTCATAACACTCGAGGAAAGACGCGATTCTCTGCTCGAGAATATAAAAAGCGCTTTCCCGTATTTTGACGATATGGAAGAGCTTCTGGAAAGCAAACTGATAATACTGGAAGAGAGGGAAACAATAAATGCCATGAACTCTTCCGAAAATTGGCAGGTATTCATAGCGAGCATAAATAAAACATTGCAATCAAATAAATCAAAGATACTGGTAATAGATTCTATAACAACATTGCGTGCACTGGCACCAAATGATCGCGTTTTTACCCGTTCAGTTGACTATATGATAGAAAATTTCAGAAACCTGGGTATAAATACCATAGTGACTTTAGAAACGGCGTGGCCTTTGGGGAAGACAACTGCAGGATTATATGGTACGTATATGTTCGATGGTATAATAAAAATGCATGAAGTGGATGTTTCAGGAAGTTCCCAGTATCTCATAAAGATAATGAAGATGAGGCAATCCGACCATGTAAAGGCATCGATGCCTTACGAGATAACTTCAAAAGGCCTAAATGTATTTAAGTAAAGTATAAGTCAGAACATAGTCCAGGTACTTCATAATCCATTAATTTGGGTTTAGGTAAAGAGAGGTAAATTATTAAATGATAAAGGCAGTAATCTTCGATCTGGGAGGAGTGATCCTGAATTATACAAATGATCCATATTATTCCTATCTCCACAAACTCTCAAAGAGGCCCCTGCATCAGATAAGAGAAGTGGTGGAGGGGAAACTGATCCATGAGCTAGAGAGCGGGTCAATTAGTCTGGATAATTTCGAGAAGAAAGTATCTATAACTCTTGGTATAAAAAGGAATGAAGTTAAATGGTATGCCTTTTATGTGGACAGGGTCACTGTGAATCATGAAATGGAGCGCCTTGTAAAGAGGCTTAAAGACAAATATACGACAGCGTATATCTCCAACATAGACAAACCTAGGTATGTTTATACTAAAAAACTATTGAAGACAGGATATTTTGATTACAAATTTGCTTCTTGTAATATAAAGTCAAGGAAGCCTAGCCCCGCAATCTACAACTATGCGCTAAAAAAGATGAAAATAGAGCCAGGAGAGGCAGTTTTCATAGATGACAAGATTGAAAATGTCAGAAGCGCCAAAAGGATCGGAATCCATGGCATATGGTTTAAGGGGATAAAGGATCTCACGGTTAAGCTTGCGCAGCTTGGAGTAATAGGCTAAATATATAAATCCAGAGAAGGCAATAGAATACGAGCTAGGTGAATCAGTGAATGAGAAGAAGGAGGTAGGGATAACCGCAAAAAAATCGAGCAATTTTGTAGATTGGTATTCTGAGGTGGTAATCAAGTCAGGCCTTGCCGAGTATGGACCAGTCCACGGAACAATAGTGTTCTCCCCGAATTCATATGCCATGTGGGAAGAGGTGCAGAAGGCATTCGACAAGATGATAAAAGAGACAGGCCATAAAAATGCCTACTTTCCATTGCTTATTCCGGAAAGCCTGCTTAACAAAGAAGCCGAGCATTTCAAAAGCTTCGTGCCTGAAGTATTCTGGGTAACACATGAAGGCGAAAAGGAGCTTACAGACAAATATGCCATTAGACCTACATCCGAGACAATAATATACTATTTCTTCTCAAAGTGGCTCAGGAGCTGGAGGGACCTGCCGATACTTGTAAATCAGTGGTGCAGCGTTCTCAGAGCAGAGATCAAAGACACCAAGCCGTTTATAAGGAATAGTGAGTTCTTATGGCAGGAAGGCCACACGGCTCATGAAACCGAAGCAGAAGCAGATAAGGAAGTAATGCTAATACTAGATTTCTACAGGAAGATAGCGGAGGAGTATCTTGCGATACCGGTAATAGCAGGTAAAAAAAGCGAGCTCGAAAAATTCGGAGGAGCATACTACACCACAACCATAGAATCAATCATGCCAGACGGTAAGGCAATTCAGATGGGGACGTCGCATAATCTGGGGCAGAATTTCTCAAAGCCATTTGGAGTAAAGTACCTGGGCAGGGACAATCTTGAGCATTCTGCATGGACTACTTCGTGGGGGATCTCGACAAGATTACTGGGCGCTCTGGTAATGACACATGGCGATGATTCAGGCCTGATAATGCCGCCGAAAGTTGCGGGCACTCAAATCGTTATAATACCAATAATAAAGAAGGAAAGCTTAAATGAGGTAACTCAGTTCGCAAAAGAACTGAGGGGCAAGCTGTCACAAAAATTCAGGGTAGAGCTTGATTTGAGGGATGATGTTACTCCTGGCTACAAGTTCAATGATTGGGAAATGAAAGGAGTGCCATTGAGGATAGAAGTAGGCCCGAAGGATATTAAAAACGGGGTTGTTGTTCTTGTAAGAAGAGACACAAAAGAGAAAAAGGAGGTTAAGCATGCAGATTTAGAAGAAGAGGCATCTAAGCTCCTGGAAGCAATACAAGCGACTCTCTTCCTAAGAGCAAAGGAGAGCCTCAAAAGCCTTATCACCGAAGCCAAGACTTATAAAGAGCTACAGGAAGTGATAAAATCAAAGGGAGGATTCGTAAAGATAAACTGGTGCCTTGGCGATGCCTGCGAGTTAAAAATAAAGGAAGATACAAATGCAACAAGCAGGGTTATACCTTTTGCAGAGAAGAGGCATGGCAAATGCATAGTCTGCGGAAAAGACACAGAAGCAGTAGCTTACTTCGCCAAGTCTTACTAAATCAAATGCATTAGCTTTAATAATCAGGTAACGTAAATACTATCATGTCCTTCTGCAGTCCCGTCGTCTAGTGGCCAAGGACCACGGGCTTTGGACCCGTGTACGCCAGTTCGAATCTGGCCGGGACTAATTTACGTCTCTTCCAGCCTGATTATACATAACCTAATCCAGCTTTATTATGCTCTCGCTACCCCCCACTATATTAAAATGCTTACAATCCCTTGCCCTCTCTTTCAATATGATAAGTTCAAGCCTTTTGTCTTTCAGCGGCCTGTCGGTGGATATAATGCCCTCCAAGCCTGTTTCCCCTTTAAAGATAGGCATTCCTATATACCTAATTTCAGCCTTAATACCACTGGCAGGCATATTCTGAATAAGAATCTTAACTATTGTATCTTCCTTTCTTCTTTTATGTTTCTTATCCGTTTTTTGTGAATCTACCGCAGGTACCTTGAAATCCGAAGTTTTAATGAAGACTGAATTGTCCGGAACCTTGCCAGCCAGAGCCTCAATAATACAATTTACCGCACAAATCTTCTGTCCCAAGATTTTTAACTTATCAATGACCTGATCTAATTTATCTTCATTGAAGATCAGATCCGACGCTGCAGCTTTTGCTGTTTCTGCGCTCTGTCTGAAATAAAACTTGGTTTGACATAATCTGCGTATGCTCACATTTATGTCAGTTACGGCATGGGTAATCAATAGCAATCCCACCCCTTTTTTCCTGAAATCCTGGATTCTCTGCTTTAAATCAGTAGTCGCAGCAGATTTTTCGCTATTCTCAAAAATCAATTGTGCTTCCTCTATCCCTATAACCATTCTTAGCTTGCTGTCACCATAAACATCCAAGGAATCGCTAAATTCGTATATCTTATTAAGTATCATAGCGTAAAAGAACGGTTTCATAGTGTTGCTTACGTGCGAAAGATCAAAAATGACTCCCTCGCTTATCAATTCGCTAAAATTTAAGCCTCCATTGTAAGCAAATTGCGGTTTTAAGAGCATGAGCCTGAGGCTTTCCAGTGCTGCTTTTATATTCTCTCCATGCTTTGTGTATTTTACCCCTGTATTTGTCCTTTTGCCATGCTGCTCTATTACCGATTCTTCTATCGCAAAATAAACTTCCTGGGGATCCGGATCTGGATTGTCATTATAAATCCTGCTAAAAGCATCCAGCAAGCATTTCTCCATCGAACTTTTATATGGCCCAGCATCAGCAGCAGAGGACAAGAGCATTGCCAGATTTTCATAAAATCTGATTATATCATGTTCCTTCTCGCACCTGAAGAAATTTATCCTCAACCTTTCATCGGACAAGCTCACTACCTGTATCCCATTTTCCTCTCCAAATGCAGACCACTCCTCTGTAGGAGATACTATTATCACGTGCTTGCAGGCATGCATTTTAACCTGCAATATAAGGTTCATTGCAGCCATCGTCTTTCCGGTTCCAGGCATTCCTGTCATGAGAGTGCCCAAATTTAGTGTAGAACTGCTCAATAAGAAGCTGTTTTTAGTCTCATTTGCTGAATTATGCAAGCACTTTCCCAATAGCAAGTCTCCTACATATTTTTTATTATACGTCTCTATGATGTGCTCTCTCTTTACTGATTCGGGAAAGCCCATGAATCCAGATGCCAAGTTATACGAAAAAGGCATTGCATCTGCCTTCTTTGCAATATCGAATAGAGAAGCAATATCCCTTGCAGTTATTTTAAAGTGCTCAAATATGAAAGATCTAGACTCCAGGTATCTTATTGATTTCTCTATATTTCCGTTTAATATTATTGAAACCTTATATGACAAACCATTGCTCAAAGCTATCTCATCCAAATTATCAAGTATTGAAAGATAAATCTTTCTTTCTTCCGAATCGTAATAAAGGTCCTTCTGTTCAGAATGGCTACCATACCCTAAAATATTCCTATCGGCATTTTTGGTGACCCTGACCCCTTTATCGCTCATAAGTTTTTCAATTTTTGATTTAATCTGCTTTATATGCGCGGAATCCGTTCTGGAGAATGATAAAAACAGGCCTCCTTTAATTCCCTCAAATATTCTACAAATATTACTTGTACCTAGTACATCCTCAGAGGATCCGTAAAATGTAATATATTCCAAATCTGCCAATTCAGGCTCACAATCCGCCCCTTCGAATACTAGCCCATCAGATACCTTCGATAGTCTGGCTACTTCCTCTTCATCACGTACAAAGATTAGCAAGTTTGTGTTAAGGAAATCGTAATATAATAAAAAACCATCTGAAAGCATCGATTCCAACAAAAGCTTTTTATCAAGATTTTCCGGTATCGAAATTATTTTATAAGGAATCAAATGATCCATACGGTCACCAGAAAATACGCATGCTAAATAATGCTATGAAAATATTGACAAGGCACAGTAGCATAATTTTATTTTCGGCTATAAAAAATTTCGAAAAATAGAATAAAACAAGTGCAAATACTAAGCTCCATATGCAAAATAATTCTATTGCATAATCTACGGATATGCCTAAAGCTATTACTGCTGTTACCATGGAAGCTGCAATTCCTGCAGATGCAATGGCACTGTAAAGTGCATTGTTCATTCTGAAGCCCCTTCTATAAATTATATCTATCTTAGAGGTAAAATCACCATAGTGCATATTGTTACTAAAAAGAGAGCAAGAAACCCGTAAAGGGATCTAATCAATAGCGGATTAGCATTCTTTGGCCTTGAAATAAAATAGCTCACAATCAAGAGATCTATTATAAGGCTGGAAAGCACTCCGCTTATCTTGATAATTAGCAATAAAAAGCCAAATACCAGTCCCATTAAATCAACCATTCAAAAGCGTCCCCTGGGCAGAGTAAAAATACCAATTAATAATTGAAGACTTGCCACAAAAAACTAGTTTCTCCAGGAACAGGTCAAAACTGCTCGGAAGAATAGATATCTTATCATCTCCGTCCAGCTTCAGCATGCGAATCTGAGATATGTTATAAATCCTGGCTGTTTTTGGAAGCCTCTGCAACTTCCCATCCTTTGTTAAATATGTCTTATTTAACTTTCCCTTTGTTATTAGCATGTCTTTAGCAATTCTTTCAAAAACCGCATTATAAAACAGGTCGCTTTTTAAAAAATATCCGTTCCATACGCGCTCATCAACTTTCATATCTGCAATATCCAAGATATCTGCGCCTAAAATTTCGGATTTACCATCTAACCTGCCAAATGCCAATTCGTTGTATCTAGCAGGCAGTGGATAGCTGCCTTCCTGAGCTAAGAGCTGATTATTCTTATAAAATAGCGTATCGGTGTCCATATATATGACAAATTTCTGCGCCCTTTCGGATAATTTTCTTGTTACGAACATTAAAAGTAAACCCGCCCCAAGTATCAAAAACTCTTTTACAAGAGGCATGAATATGCGCATCATGCTTTCACCAGGCTTATAAGATTGTTTTCGTGTTTAGAAATTTTGTAGCCGCGACTTTCCAGATAAGCAATTGCTTCATTCAATTCCCCCTCTTCTAAATTGTTGTCTTTTGCGGCAGAGTCTAGAGAAAACCGGCTGCCGCTCTTCTGGATTATAAATTCAGAGAACAGTTTTGCCACTTTCTTATTTGATAAAAGCAGTGATTCCTTGGCTGCGGCATTTTGTTTTTTCAGTTCTATTATTCTCTTAGAAAAGGCCAGATCAAGGTCTCTATTGCAATTAGACGCCCGGTCCGCCATTTTCCTAGCTTCAGATACATGTTCTGCTGATAATGCCTGCTGTATATATGGAAGTAAAGCAGAATAGTCTATGGAATAAACCGATTTCAGGTTTGATAAAATCAAGATCACCTTCACTATGGCATCTCTTAGAAAGAATTGGGGAGTTGATTCTGAAAAAATCAGGAATTCTATACAATCTTCTTTGAAATCTATGAAATACGAGTGATCACTGGCTCCAGCCATCTCTATCGAGTACGCCAGTTCCCTTCTAGATTTTAATGGCTTCATGTAGGGAAAGAAAGCAATCTCCTCCCTGAGCCTATCCTGTGTCATGGTTAATTTTGCATCTATTCTTATCTTCGAATACAGTTTAAACTTGGAATAGCTTACGATCTTCATTTAAAATACCTTCTACTGCCATAGAAAAGCCATCTGCAATGTCCGAATCACTTACGCCAAGCCGCCTAAGGTAAGCCAGCAACTCATATCTTCCCGCATTCAGTGTTAACAGCTCCTTTATTAGTTCACTCAATCCTATTGACTTATCCTTCCTTATCCTAGAAATCAGGTCAGAGGCATCCTGTTTGCACAGGTTAGAAATTTCCCTGCAGAAATCATCAATTATTACATCCATTTTTACATCACCAAAATAAATTTCAAAAGCACTGTAAATATCAACGCCAAAAACCCTTCTGATAGGCAATAAATCGATATCTCCATTCTTCGCCAGGTGAATAAGCAGGCATTGGCCCACAGAAAAGTTCTGAATTTTTTGGAGCATGGCATTGCTTATGTTATAGTTGCTGGAAAGATGCTTCAGGCTATCCTGATTCTGAATTCTAAAAATGAATAGTGTAGCCATATTGGATAGCACAGAAACCTCAATATCCTCAATTATCTGGGATGCTAAAATTATCCCAACGTTGTACTTTCTGCCCTCTCTAATTATCGCCTCCAGTATGCCATCCTCTCCCAAAACTTTCCAAGCCTCATCAAGCAGTATGAACATCTGCTTTTCTTCATTAATGGTTCTAGATCTCATTTTTTCCAGAAGTTTCTGTATCAGAGACTTGCACCTCTGGATTTTTTCAGCTTCTTTCAAAGACTTTAGGTTAAAATAAACAATTCCTGAATCGATTTTTTCTATAAATCTGCTATCCCCCGAATTCGCTTCCACTTCACCTAGATACAACACCAGATCTCTGTATTCTCCTGTAAAATCGATAACAAAGACGAGGCAATCAAGCATGAGATTAAGCCTGCAGATAAGACTCCTCATTAAATATGTTTTCCCTGAGCCGCTCATTCCAGTTACAAAGATGTGCGGATTATTTTTTGATTTCAAATCCAGGAATATTGGGGCGGCTAAGGCCTCTGAGAAGCCTAACAGCAAGCTGTCCTTGCCGTACTGCCTGCAATCTGGCTCTTGTAGTATCGGTACATTGAAGAATTTCGATATCTCAGAGATTCCAGGACTAATGTTTGCCATATATTCACCCGACAATCCCAAGAAGCTCTTCACCTTCCACTATCCTATAGCCTACGCCTAAGGACGAAGAGAAAGAAACACATAATTTCTCAAGGTTTCTTATGGAAGCTCTCGCAGCCTCAAGGCCGCTGTATGATTCTGCATAAGATTTCAGCCGCATAATCAAATTGAAATTCTTGTTATTATCGCGCAGCCGGCCTAGCTCATTATTCAATATTTCAATGTCTCTCTTTATCCTAGAAATCTGATCATATTTTGCAGGGCCTATTTTCTTCAGGCTAAGTTCCTTCATTCTAATCTTTGTCTCAATGTTTTCCATTAGTTTTCGCGTGTCTAGTTGTTCTAATGCTATAGAAAACTCGAATGGCTCATCTATACTCATTATAAAGGATGCAAAGGCCTCCTGCGAAAAATTATATCCTCTATCATAAGAGAGAATAGCCACCGAATAACTTGCATATTTACTTCCAAGTTTCCTAAATACTGATTTGGTTTCTGTGCTTAGTTTAAATGCCCCGGCCACCTCAATTATTTTTGACTTTCTAATTAGGATATTGTTTATTATGTGCCCACTATTAAAATATAAGGCAGCCAATAAAAGCAATACAGAAGATATCAGAACAAGCCATGTATGATTTAAAAGCAAGCATGTAAAGAAGATTATAATTGCGAATACATAGAAAACATAAGAGTAAATCTTTCTACCAAATTGTTCATCAGCCATAACATCACAGCATGCTGAGCCAGCTCAAATTCACATCCGCCCCTAAAATCTGTGTAAGCTCCCTAACCGAAATCCCGGTAACCACCAGGCTAAATGCCGGTAGGACAAAAGAATAGATTATGAAGTATGAGACATCTAAAATCAATCCATTCAATATATTCGATATAGAATTGCCTAAAGACGAAGCCGCGCTAATTATTGGCTGAATGAATGTGCTGACATGGCTTTGATTACTATATTCTGTTACCTGCGTCATGCTATTTTGCAGGCTTTGTGCCTGGCTCGTTATCTGAATAATGCTGCTGCTATTTATGCTTAAAGATAAATTATTTGCCAATACAGCATCAAAGAGATAAGATAGTGGAAAAACAGTATATAATCCAATTCCAAGTGCCAGCAAGAACGCTCCGACTTTCTTAGTAGGATAAAAAGATCTGGCTATTATTCCTGCAGGCAATATAAGAGTCAAAGTGGCAGTAGATACGGCTATTAACAATGCAGCTTGGACAGTTATGCCTATCATAATAGTTGTTAATAATTTTATAAAGTACTGCATTTCATTCATAAGTGGCATCACCAGGGAGCTAAACGAGAGATTAACAAAGCCAAACCCTATGTTCAAGGACCCTATAAGGCCCAATAATACATTTATGCCTAACAGCCCTGTTGTCAATGTTGCTGTGCTCGTAAGAACAGAACTATGCTGCACTCCAAATACCGTATAGCTGCCTGCGCCAACTAAATAGTCATAAGCAAGGCACAAGGCGGCATTGTTTTGCATAAAACTCTGGCAACTTATACTTGTACCATTGCTTACGGTAACTGAATATATCATAGTGCTTATTATCCCTCCATTTGAAAATAATATTGCTAGCCCTCCTACCAAGGCTCCATTTACTATCGATTCGATAATCCAATCCCTTCCAAAATCCTTAAGTCGCTTTTCATTCAATGCGTAGCCTAAGCCCAAGGATATCCCGCTAACTGCAAGCATTATTGCTATTAGTGAAGTAACTATTGAATATCCCTGAAAACTCAAGAAACCCAATTTTACACCGTGTTAGCTGTAACATTGGTTAAAAGCTGGGTCGAGGCGACAGCCAGACTCGTCGATGCTACAGATAATACTGCCACCACTATTGCCCCAACTATTATGTCGATAGCTGCGCTGTGGAAATTGGCCCTTTTGGTCGAGGGAAATAATTGCCCTACAGCATAAAATACTCCGGCCAAAATAAAGAGCACTGCGCTCAAGACAGGCCCAACGTTTACCAGCACCCTCTGTATATAATTAAGCGTGCTTATGACGTTTAAGGCGATTAACCCTAAAGATAGAGCAAACGCATAAACTTGCAGATTTCCAGTATATCTGTTTATACTCATATCACCAACCATTTACTTTAGTAAATGATTATATACTTAAATAAATATTTAAAGCTTGCGCTTTGGGGGCATCTTCATCATAAGAGCGCCGAGTAACGCTTAAAGATGTTTGACTCTTAGTAGGATACATGCAACTTAACATCGGAACTGATGTAAATGTGGATCTGCAGTCTGTTATGACCGGAAGGGGATGCGTAATAGGGCAAAGCGGTTCAGGAAAGTCGTTTCTTATAGGAGTTATAGCGGAGGAGCTCTGCCGGCTCCATGCACCATTCTGCATTATAGACACTGAGGGAGAGTATTCCTCTCTCAAGAGCATGTTTGAAGTGTTGGTTGTAGGAACCGCTGGAGATATAAAAACCGATATAGATTTCACTAAACTCTTCACCTCAAGCATTCAAAATGACATACCGGTAGTCTTGGACATATCCGATGCTTTGGATAAAGAAGACCTGGTAGGCAAGGCATTGAATGCGCTGTATGAGTTAGAAAGCAGTATAAGGAGGCCATACCTTGTCATAGTAGAGGAAGCGGACAAACTTGCACCCCAGGTTGTGCATAAGCCCGGAAATATGCTTGAAGAGATAAGCGTGAGGGGAAGGAAGAGAGGGATAGGCCTTATTGTAGCTACTCAAAGGCCTGCTAATATAAGCAAGAATGTTCTTGCCCAGTGCTCCTATGGCTTTATAGGTAAACTTACAATAAATAATGACGTAAAAGCTGTAGACATACTATTTGAAAACAAGCAGGAACTCAACAAGCTGGTAAACCTTAAAGTAGGCGAGTTCATCCCATTTGGCATAGATTACCAGGGTATTTTTTCTGTCAAAAGCAGATTAGTCAAGCACATCGGCTCAACCCCGCTGGTAGGCGCATACAAGGCTCCAAGTGAAATGATGAGTACCATAGTTGCGCAGCTTGAGCAAAAAAATAAAATGCCCATTCTGCCAAGAGCACCGAGAGAAACAGGGGTCAGTACCAAAATCAATGCGATATTCCCAAAGTTTTCACAGCAGGATGCGGAATCATTTGCCAGAAAGATGCTGAAAAAGAAATTTGTTTTGTTCGGCGGTGCGGCAGAATCCCTGGATTCAATAGAAAACAGGTACCTGCAGATGGCATTATGCTTTATCCGAATCGGGACTGGAAGACGCAACGAGTATAAAGAATACGGGGCATTAATCGACAGCAGCGGATGTATCCTTAACGTAAATAAAAAGCCTGAACTAATCAGACCTAAATTTAAGAGAAATGCACGGCTAAATGATAATGAGGCCAGGCTGCTATACGTTATTGCCGCACACGGAAAGATCAACATAAGAAAAGCACAAAAGAAGTCAAAGCTGGATGACGAGGCGTTCGATAAAGCCATAGTCGGACTGGAGAGCAAAGGCTTTATAGCCGAAGTCAAGGATAACGTAGTTTCATATGATTACAGAAGGTATTTAATCAGAGAAAAGCCATTGCTTGAAGAAAAGAAGGTATCCAAACAACAGCTAATTGGCAGCCAGCCAAAAGAGCAGGACGTCAAAAAGCTTATATCGGGCTTATACCCTGGGTCGTCGATAATAAGCATCGAGCCGGTTTCGCTGCCACTGTACAAAATAACCCTCAGAGGCGGCGGAAAAGTGCGGATCTTCACCATTGATGCGATTTCAGGCAAAGAAACAGGAATAGCAGGCTAATGCGCAGATTCGCTGCTCCCGCTTCCCTCTTTTTTCTCATAATAAAGATTTGATAGGTATTCCCTTGCCCGGATGGCGCATTTAACTCCACTTCCACTAGCCGTTGCCGCCTGCCTATAATAGTGGTCAGCGACATCGCCTGCTATGAAAATGCCATCCTTCCTATCTACAAGTACCTCATCCTTAGTTATAATGTAACCTTGTTCGTCCAGCGGCAGACTTCCTGCAAATGGCTTTGTATTGGGCGTGTATCCTATAGCTATGAAAACACCATCAATCTTAAGTTCCTGTGTCTGCCCAGTCAAAGCGTTCTTCAGTACAACTCCATTGACCCTGGAATCTCCTTTTATCTCTTCTACAGTACTGTTCCATATAACGTTTATCTTATCGTTATGCAAGACTCTTTCCTGCATTATCCTGCTGGCTCTAAACTCATTCTTCCGGTGCACTACTGTCACGCTCTTGGCAAATCTGGTCAGGAAAAGGGAATCTTCCATGGCAGTGTCTCCGCCGCCGACTACTATCACGCTCGCCCCTTTAAAAAATGCGCCGTCGCATGTGGCGCAGCTTGAGACGCCCTTCCCGCGGAATCTTTTCTCTGATTCAATACCCAACCATCTTGCATCAGCACCAGTAGCCACTATAATCGCATCAGCCTCATACGTATTCCCGTCTGTGAATATCTTGTACGGCTTTGTGTTGAAATCCACTTTATTTACGAATTCATATACGAACCTGGCACCAAAGTGCTCAGCCTGCCTTTTCAGATCGCTTATGAGCTTCGGACCATCTATCCCTTCAGGAAAGCCGGGATAGTTTTCAACTACACTCGTTAGCTCAAGCTGGCCACCGCCCATGCCACCTATCACTAACGGTTCAAATCCCTCCCTAGATGCATATATGGCAGCAGAAAGGCCTGCCGGCCCGGCGCCTATTATAATAAGTTTTTCAGCCAAAACATTCACCGTGTAATTCGATAATAAATAACGCATTAGATGTATATAAACTTTTATATTGTAGGAGTTGCTATCAGGGCGACATTATGGGATTCAGGTTTAGCAATTACAGCATAGCTCTGGACAAGCACGAGCCTGAAACAGAGTATAGTTTTGTATCGCATGCCCACTATGACCATATGTCTGGAATAAGGAAAGGAAAGCCCTGCATCTTAAGCCAGCCAACAAAGGAGCTTATCGAGGCAAGGTGCAGCAAGGACATAAGTGCAGCTGATAATCTGGATGGGGTAAAGCTTCTCAATGCAGGGCATGTGCTGGGTTCAAGGCAGCTGTATGGCAATACCGAAGGCGGCACAATACTCTACAGCGGCGATTATCAGATGCAGGATTCTTATGCTGCCGAAAAGATAGAGTTAAAGCAGGCAGATACGCTCATTATCGATTCCACATATCCTGAAAAAGATGTTGTGTTTGATCAGCGCAGCGAAGTGATAGCCTGCATACAAAAATTCATAGAAGCGAAGCTTGAAAAGGGCATAGTCCTATTCGGCGCATACTCACTTGGAAAATCCCAGGAACTCATAAAGATTGCCAATGAGATAGGCGTTGTACCTGTCGTTGGCAGTAAAATAAGCAGGATAAATAAAGTCTATTGCAAATTCGGAGTTGATCTGGATTACGCATCGGCAGATTACAATTGGGAAGACCGCAATTTACTTATTAAAGGAAATTTCATGGCAATTGTAGATCCTTCGAGTTTGCATAAAATCAGCGCAAGCCTTTTATCCAGGTTCAAGAAAAGAATATTCACTTCGGTAGCTACTGGATTTGCAAAGACGGTGCGCTTTGATGTCGATGCCCAATTTGCATTAAGCGATCATGCGGATTTTAAGCAGGCAAGAGAGTACATAGACGCCTGCAATCCAAAAGCCATATACACAAGAGGCAGGGCTGCGGAAGCGCACAGGTTTGCAGTAGAACTGCAGAATCTGGGGTACAATGCGTCGCCGCTATATGAATATAACATGCAAAAATTATCGGTACGGGCATAAACGGGATTCAGAATAAATATGTGCATAAATCCGGCATGCAGCGGCATCGGGAATTGAGATATGAAAAATCGGCACAAAACCGGTGTCAAGAATGCGATGCAAGGCAGCAAGGGGCCGCCTTTGCTGTACCGAGAAGAAGCATGCGAATCCGGGCGGGGCAAGCGCCTTTAGCTCTAAGGGTGTCACTATCATGCACTATGCAACTGAACTTCCTCTTCATGGAGGCAAAGCGCCTAGATGGCTTTTCCAGCGGATGGTAAAGCTTGGCGATGCAATATGCACGGTAATAATCGATGAATATGGCCCAGGCGAGCTTGTTGCCAGGCTAAGCGACAGCAACTGGTTCCAGGCGCTTGCCTGCGCGATTGGATATGACTGGCACAGCAGCGGCACTACAACAGTGACCATGGGCGCATTGAAAGAAGCACTTAACTCAACAGGCTCGATATACATAGCTGGAGGAAAGGGGAAAGCCGGGCTTAAGACCCCTGAAGAGATAAAGGCAGGCACTGATGTTCTGTCAATTCCTGGCGAGGATGAAAGGTTTGCCGAATTCAGCCGCCTCGCTGCCAAGATAGATTCGTCTATGATATACGATAACATAGGCATATACTACCATTCATTCATTTTCTCCAGCGACAAGAAATGGGCCGTAGTGCAGCAGGCCATGCCGCGGGAAGGAAACAAAGCCATACGCTTCCAATGGTTCAGCGGGTCAGTAAACGCTTCAGATATAACCAATGAACCGCATACATGCGTTTCTTCTGAGCTTCATGTAAACTCTATGGATCTTACATATTCTCAGAACGAATGGGTAAAAAAAGCGAGCATAGAAGCGCTGAAGGAGTACGATAAAATAGTGAAAAAAACCAGCTACCCGGAAAGGCACGGAATAATTGCAAAGGTTGATGTAGGCAGGAGAGGCATGGAAGCTATAAAGAGAGCCGGCGAGTTGGACCCGCAGGATTACAGAGACCTCCTTCTGATAAAAGGGGTGGGCAGGGCTACAATCCGTTCCCTCGCCTTCGTTTCCAGCCTTATTTACGGAAAGGAACTCGCATATAGAGATCCGGTCACATTCGCGTACAATGTGGGCGGAAAGGATAAGATACCATTCGAGATAAACCGGAGAGGGTATGATGAGCTGATAGAGACAATGTGTCACATAATAGATGCAGCAAGAATAGAGAAAGGTGAAAAGTACAAGATACTAAAGAGGCTTAATTCCAAATTTTCATAATTTCAGGTGCAGCTGCTGTTCACATGTTTTGAAAATAGCGCAACTGCCTGGCAGCCTAGCGGCAACCTATTCAGCGCGTCATGCTAAAGATGCGGTATCCTCTTCTCCAGCCTGGAATATTTCTTTATGGCATCTTTTGTAATTTTGCTCACTTCCTGCCTTGTCTTATTCACGCTTGCCAGCCCCGTCTTCACTGCGGCTTCCGCAACCGCGCCAGCAACATTCGAGGCTACTCTGGAAGCAGCCTTTGGGTCAAGAACGCTCGGCACTATGTTCTCCTGTGACAGCCTGCCTCCCACACTCTTAGAAATGGCAATTGCGCCAGCATAGAGCATCTCGTAGTTGACGCCACTTGCCCTGACTTCGAGCATGCCTTTAACTATGCCTGGAAAAGAGACAAGGTTATTTATCTGGTTCGGTGTATCGCTTCTTCCTGTAGCTGCGATGTAAGCACCGCCTTCCTTGGCCTCAAGGTAACTTATCTCAGGTTCAGGGTTTGCCAGCATAAATGTTATGGGCTTCTCAGCCATCAGGCTTATTATCTCCTTGCCAAACGCACCCTTCCTGGATGCACTGATCAGCACATCCGAGCCTTTTACCGCCTCCTCTATCCCTCCAGAAAGCCCTTCGCTGTTTGTCTTTAATGCTATCTCCTTTTTGAAATCGTTAAGGTCCTCCCTCTCCCTGTATATTATGCCATTCCTGTCAAGCGAATACAGGTTTTTGTAACCGGCAAAGCTCAGCAGGCGTATGATGCCCAATCCTGCTGCGCCTGCGCCATTCACAACTATCCTCGCTTTCTTGTCTTTCCCGGCAAGCTTCAATGCATTAACTAGCGCTCCAAGCACCACTACCGCAGTGCCTTGCTGGTCATCGTGGAATACAGGTATGCTGAGCTCCCTGCTCAGGCGATCCACGATCCTGAAGCACTTCGGCGATTCTATATCCTCTATGTTAATGGCGCCGAAGCTGGGTCCTATTGCCTTTACCACTTTAATTATTTCATTCTCATCCTTCGTGTCCAGGCAGAGAGGCACGGCATCAACTCCGCCGTATTTCTTGAAAAGCAATGCCTTGCCCTCCATAACTGGCATCCCTGCCTCCGGCCCTATATCCCCAAGGCCCAAGATTCTAGTGCCATCAGAAACAATGGCTACGGTGTTCGACTTGCCGGTGTATTCATAGGCAAGCGTCTTGTCGGCTTTTATGGCCTCGCAAACATAAGCAACGCCAGGCGTATAATAGACTGACAGGTCATCCATTCCTGTAATCGCAACCTTGCCTATTGTACCTACCTTGCCTCCATTGCGTTTATGGGCTTCAAGTACGTCTTCTTTATTTACCATAAAATTACCATGTGAAACTACGCCTTGCTCTTCATCTTCCTATCAATGCGCTTCATATACATATATAAGACCAAGGCCGTAGCAATGGTAAATGCCATTACAACTGCGAGGGAGTCTGCTTTGTAAACCTGTATGTTCTGGTACGCATTCCTTGCAGATTGCGTAGCCTTGTATGCAAAAGAAACTGCAGTAGAAGGCGATGAATTGCTATAACTCCCGGCCTTAGAAAGGTAGGAATACGCTGTGGTCAGATTAGGGTAGAAAATGAGGTAGGCGCTTTCGTTCACGCTCTTTACATATGCTGTTGCGTTGGCAACATATTCCCTGGCCTGCAGGGCGTTGTAGCCTGAAGTGCTTATGCCTGAATGCTGCGCAAAGGCTAAGCCTGAAAATAAAAGAAAGGAAACGGCCACAAGGGCCGCTTCAATGCGCATCAGACCACTTAAAGGTTCACGTCTATGCTGAGCTCCTGCTTGAGCTCCCGGTATCTGTTCCTTATGGTGACTTCTGTTACTCCTGCCACATCAGCCACTTCCTTCTGGGTCCTCCTCTCGCCAACCAGTGCGCCTGCTATATAAACTGCCGCTGCGGACACGCCTGTAGGGCTCCTTCCGCTTATCAGGCCTTTCTTCATCGCCTGCTTAAGCAGTAGCATGGCCTTCTCCTGCGCCTCGCCGCTCAGCTTCAGCGCGGCAACGTACCTCGGCACGTAGCTCGAAGGATCGGTCAGCGGTATCTTAAGATTAAGTTCATGCGCTATTATGCGGTATGTGCGGCCTATCTCCTTCTTCGAGACATTTGAGATCTGCGAGATCTCATCAAGGGTCCTGGGCATTCCTGCGCTTCTGCATGTTGCATATAGCGCTGCGTTTACTACAGTTTCTATCGGCCTTCCCCTTATAAGATTATTCTTCACGCACTGCCTGTAAAGAAGCGCTGTCTGCTCGCGTATGTTGTCCGGCAAGCCCAGATAGCTTGCTACCCTGTTGAGTTCAGGCAGCGCCACCAGATAGTTTCTCTCGCTTGAGCTCGCTATGCTCGCCCTCTTGTGCCACTTCCTCATCCTGTAGAGCTGTGCCTGCCTCTTAGAAGGCAGCTTGGTGCCTCGTATGTCCTTGTTATACATGTCTATTTCAGTGACCAGCCCCTTGTTGGGCTTCATGTACTTTATCGGAGCGCCTGTCCTCGCCCTTGCATTTCTCTGGTCAGAGTCAAACGCGCGCCACTCCGGCCCTACATCGGTAACATTCTCCTCTATTACCAAGCCGCAGTTGTTGCAGATATACTCTCCTCGTTCATTGTCAAAGATAACGTCCAAACTGCCACAGCTGGGGCATTTCTTTATCTCTGCGCCGCCTTGCGGAACCGCCGCCGCCCTTGCAGCTACGGGCTGCTTCGCTTGCGGTGCATCATCAAAGACTTCCTCGGTCTCACTATCCCTAACCTTGCTTATCTGCTTTGATTTTGATTTTTTCGTAGTTTTCTCCATTATAACCACTTAAATGCCATCTGCTCTGCCTTCAGCATGCTAGCTTCGGGCCTTTCTATAATTAAATTTTTAAATCTTTCTAAAATGAGCAGTATTATTATGGCTAGATAGATATTTAAATCTTTCTATTTGCCTAAAACTGCATAAGCAGTCATCAAATCAGCCAAATAGCGTTTGCAGCAACGCTGATTAACGTCAGCTGATGACGGCCTTGTTGAAGACATAAGTCTATTAATCTTTATAAGTAAAGATAATAAGTAAAAGAGGTGTTGGTGCTGAGAGGACGAGAACCACTGGTAACTTGCGACAACTGCGGTAGATCAATGCCTAGAAATAAGGCAGTAGCATATGAAAAGACCATACGCTTCGGCACAGACCCGAACATGGGCGGAAACAATGTGCGGTTCATGTCAAAGAGGAAGATCTACTATTGCATAAGTTGCGCAAAGCACAGGGGCATATTCGAGAAGAAGAAGGAGGAAGCCATGAGATTCTCTAATAGCAATAAGAAGTTCTAGAGAAAAGAAGTGGTTTTTTGAGCGTAGACCCAAATAGCCTTCTAATTTTCAAGAAAAGAGGCTATGTAAACAATAAGGGTAGCGTTGCCGACAAAGGATCCGGTATTGGGTCTGCCGCGCCTAGCTCTGCTCTTGCAACTCAGGCTGTGCAGCAGAAGGCAGCTAAAGCGAAGAAGAAGGGATTTCTAGCATCGCTCTCCGGTGCATTCAGCAAAAAAAGCAATGCCGCGCAGGCATCGCCATCGCAGGAAGAGCAAGTGCAGTCTGCATCCCACGAGATTATTACCACATCAGAATCACTGCCAAGCACGCTGGTCCTGCAGCAGCCAAAGCCCATACAACCACAGAAGGAAATGCAGCATGCGGAACAGGTGCAGCAGCCGGTGCCAAAAGAGCCGGAACCTGTCCAAGAAGTGCCTATTCCTAACGTGCCACCCAACGTGGCGCCTGAAAATGCGGCACGCGAGTATTACGCTCCTGAAATAAACGAGAAAAAGAGCATCTCTATCACAAAGAATGCGAGACAAAACATGGCGCTGGCAAAGGGCAAGTCATGCTCTACGCACCCGTGGCGCCCTGCATACTCAATATGCAACTACTGCAAAAGGCCGTTCTGCTACTCTGACCTGATAGAATATAATGGCGCAGAGTACTGCCTTGAAGATATAGATACTGTAAGCCGGATATCCCCGGTCCAGCTCAAGATGAAATATAACGAGTTTGTATACGTTTCTTCAGTCCTGTCTATAATAGCGGGAAGCATACTTATGTACTTCTCATTTTCACAATTCTCATTCTTTGCCTCATATGTAATGAAGAACGGCTTCCAGCAGTTCCTATTTAGCAACAATTATAGCTATTATACTTCTGGAGCCAACCTGGCCATCGTTGCACTTGAATTTGTCTCAGCATTACTAATACTCAGGCCTTCATCAAAGACGTTCAAGTTCTCTGCAATAGTGGCGGTAGTTGCATTCGTACTGCTTAGCTACGAATACCTATATACATATACGTCATACCTGCTCGCAACAAGCATATTGGCATTGATAAATATAGGCGTAATGTCCTTGACAAGGGCAGATGTAGCTGATACTTCGGAAATGTTCTCGCAGACAAAGCCATCAGACATAGACTGGCCCAGAATCGAAACTTTCTGAGTCTAGGAGATTTCCATGCCAAGAGCAGCCAGAATTTCCGCAGCCGCGTCTTATATTGGTCCATTATATTAGTCAGGCGGAAGGATTCAACTGCTATCGACTTTTTCCTGCCTTGTAAAGCCTACCAGGGCCAGGATGCCTCCTGCCAATACGAACAGCGGGCCTGCCAATCCTATGTCCAAGCCATTTAGTAAAATGCTCAGTATCCCTGTAAAGATGCTTACTACTATCCAGATAGTCTTCCCGGTCCTGGTTGTGCTGTTCCTCATGAAGAACATATAAGCTGACACAACAGCCAGAAGTCCAAAAAGCAGGTTGACGCCTCCCTCAAATTCCAGAAACGAGCCAACTTCACTCTGATACTGCGTTTCAGTAATATTATAAAGTTTAAGCTCCGCATTGAAGGCGTTTGCACCTATAACATTTATTGCATTAGGAACCGCTTTTGAAACAAAGGAATTTAAGTTGTAAAAAACTGAGAGGGACCCTATTATTAAAAATGCAGCACCTAGGATAACAAGGGCAAAGCCGACCCTATACGAGAGGTTTTTCTTTTTCTTAGCTGCCTGAACAGGTTCAGTTCTGCGCTGTGCCGCTTTTTCCTCGATATATGTCCTGCGTATCCTTTTATTCCTTGAAATAAAACCACTCTCCGGAATGCATGCTGTGACAGATCAAAACAATAAAAGAAGCAAAAAAGAAATAAATATAAAATTAAAATAAAAAAAGCAAAATTGTTTTAGGATTTATCTTCGTTTCCTGCTTATTCTGCCCTTCCTGTTCATCTTTGTCCTTGCAACATAGCCACTCTTGTCTATGAAGTAAAGGAATCCTTCCTGCCTAGAGA
>JAJZLT010000018.1 GCA_021803245.1 Microcaldota archaeon | reverse complement strand
GCAATGAAGGCAGATGTCGCTGAACGAGGAACTATACTTGGTGCTTCAAGATGACCAATCAAAGAACACCATTGGAAGCCCACGCCGTTCACGGGTGGGAGGATGTCACATTTTGGGTGGCTGATTGCTTACTTTTTCCAGGTCAAAAGGCACAGGAGGGATGATCAAAAAATCCCCTGAGGATTTTGTTGTAATGGAGATAACCGGGAAGGGGGTTGCTCTTGAGCCGGGAATGAGGTATTCTCCTGCAGGGCTTTCGGAAGAGCCGTGCGAGAACGGCGAGTTCACAACTTTCGTGCTTGAAAAAAAGTCATGGGATACTATAAGCGCGCTGATAAAGATAGCAGGAAATGTGAACCGCGGCAGGAAATCGATAAGCTATGCCGGCACAAAGGACAAGGTATCAGTCTCAGTGCAGCTTGCTTCCATATATGGCACCGTTCCTGAAATGCTTGAGAGAGTAATGATAAAGGACATAAATATAAACGGTGCATGGAAGAGCAGGGAAGCAGTCTCAATGGGCTCGAATCTTGGCAATAAGTTCAGGATAAGGGTAAGTGGCGCAGATTTTCCGGATAATGCGGAGAAGGTACTTGAGGAACTGGGCGGCAGATTCCCCAATTATTTTGACAGGCAGAGGTTTGGCTACCGGATGAACAACGCGAAGATAGGCATGCATATACTCGGAAATGAGCTGGAATGCGCTGCGATGGAGTTCCTGACAGGAACTTCAAGCGAATCGAATCCTGATGCGATAGAGGCAAGAAAGAAGCTTGCTGAAGAGCAGGATTTTGTTGGGGCATTAACATATTTTCCAAGGTACCTGCGCGCAGAACGCGCAATGATTGCCTACCTGGCAAAGGAGAAGAATTACGCCAATGCATTTATAGCAATGCCTCGCGGCCTCTCAATCATGTTCATACATGCGGTCGAGGCAGAGATCTTCAACAAAGCTCTGGAGGAGAGGATAAAGGCAAACGACTTCGAAACAGGTCTGTCCTTTAAGCAGAACTTCTACGGTTTTCCTGATTCCAACTCGCTAAATGCCGGAAGCGGCGATTTTATCGCAGCCCCTCTTATAGGCTACGAGACGAAGGAAACGGAGATAAGTAGCTATGAGAAAGAAATACTCGAAAGCATGAAAATCTCGAAGTCAGACTTCAAGATAAGGTCGCTGCCGCAGCTAAGCATGAAGGGCGCATACAGAAGCATCTTCAGCCCAATCAAAGACGCTTCATATGCGGTAGAAGGCAGCGATTCTGTCAGCGTTTCATTTTCCATACCTGCCGGCTCATATGCGACGATACTGATGGGCGAGATAATCAAAACTAGCAATCCTGCAGGCACTATGTAATCTAATATAAATATTATATTAAAATAAATAAACTAATACTTGAATATAAAGACTTAAATATCTGAACTGCGATAGTATGGGCATATAGGAATTAAGATGGAAAACCGCACATTAACGGCATTAAAAGGGGTAAAAGTAGGGCACTCGACACACAAAGACAAATTGGCCGGATGTACTGCAGTACTTTTTAATAAAGCTTTGCCTGTAGGCTATAGCTGTTATGGCGGATGCCCTGTAACTTACAATACAGACTCGCTAAGAGAAGGAAAAATGAACTTCTACAGACATGGCTTATTTATTACTGGAGGCAGTTTAAGCGGTTTATCGTGTGCGGCAGAGATAATCAAGGAGATCTGCAAGAGTAAAAAGGGCTTCAGGACAGGCAATCAGCGTATGCCTTCGGTAAGCGGGGCCGTAGTCTATGACCTGGGTACTTTTTTAGGCCCTTATGACCCGCTTTATGGAGCCGAAGCAGCACAAAATGCCACCGAAAAACCGGTAGAACGCGGGAATGTAGGTGCCGGAACAGGCACATCCGTAGGCAAATTTTCATATGAAAAAGGCGGTTTAAGATTAAGTATGAAATCCGGAGTAGGTTCTTCGAGAATAGACTTAGGCAACGGTATAATGGTCTGCGCCCTTTCTGTGGTAAATGCTGTTGGTAACGTCATCCTGCCGAATGGAAAAATACTGGCAGGCAATAGGGATACTAAAACCGGGCAATTCAGGAAATTTGAAAAAGAATCTTACAGTGCAGGTACTAATTCGAATACGACTGTCTCCATAGTAGGGCTTAATATTGACTTGCAAACGAGGGAAAATTACGATAAGGTTGCGCAGATAGCTTCGCATGGCCAAGTCCGGGCAATTAAGCCATTAAACACATTCAGGGACGGTGACACGGTCTTTGCCTTTTCTACAGGCAAGATCAAAAGGCGAAGGTTTAAAGGGCCTGCCACTGCAGCATGGTCGGGAGAATACGGCCATTACCTAATGCTGGACGCTGTAGCCCAGGCGGCAGCTGATGCAGTTCAAGAGAGCATCTATGACGCATGCATTAAAGCAGAATCCATAAGATTCGAGGGAGCGTTCCGTAAAGTCGTGCCATCTTATAAGGATTATTAATTGCGTAGCCTACACGCAAAGGAATACCTGCATACAAAACGGCTTCAGAAACTTATTTATCTTTTGAATAAGAAGTTAAAACGGTGGCTAGTATGTATGCTCAAGATATAATGCAGAAGAAAAGCGAGTTCGATGATGATTTTTTCAAGCCAAAGATAGCAGTTGTAGGGGTAGGCGGCGGCGGGAACAATACCATACATAGGCTTAGTTCAATAGACATTAAAGGGGCGTCACTGTATGCCCTAAATACGGACGGAAAGCAGCTTAGCACGCTACCTTCCAACATAAGCAGCATAATGCTTGGAAGGGAGATAACCAGCGGGCTTGGAGCTGGCGGCTATCCTGAAGTCGGCGAGCGCGCCGCTGAACTTACGCGTGACAAGATAGCAGAGATAGTGCGGGATAAAAATCTTGTATTTGTCACTGCGGGAATGGGGGGCGGCACGGGCACCGGAGCCTCTCCGGTAGTGGCAAGGATAGCAAAGGAGCAGGGTGCAATCGTTGTTGGAATAGTAACAACTCCCTTCTCGCTTGAAAGGGTAAGGCTAAACACTGCCAAGAGCGGTATATCGAAGCTCAGGGAAAACCTCGATACGCTAATAATAATAGACAATAACAGGCTGGTAAAGCTATACCCGAATCTGCCTATAGAGAAGACCTTCAGGCTCGCAGATGAAATAACCGCTAAGGCGGTAAGGGGCATAACTGAGACAATAACCCAGCCTAGCCTCATGAATCTTGACTTCGCGGATGTGCGCAGCATAATGGGCATAGGCGGCTTCTCTGTAATATGCGTGGGCGGCGCCAGTGGCCATGACCGCGCCGATGAAGTTGTAAAAAGCACCATGAACAACAAGCTGCTTGATGTCAATGTGGAGAATGCAAAAGGCGTGCTTTTCCATATAACCGGCGGGACCGACCTGACTCTTGGAGAAGCAACCAGGATAGGAACAAAACTCACAGAGAGCGTTTCCGACAATGCCTATGTGTGCTGGGGCGCCAGGCTGGATCCTTCCTACAAGGACCAGGTAGAGGTAATAGCCATCTTTACCGGAGTATCCGGTTCAGATTTTGACGCAGGCAAGAAAGACGACACTGAATTATCATGGTCGCGGCTGAGCCAAAGGCCGCGCTTCATGGACTAAACCGTGAGCAGTAAGATGCGGCGAAATCAATGCTACGAGCAGACTACGAAGAGCAGGTACTTCACGTTCCCATAGTTTGTATTGAACGTAAGCGTATACGTTCTATCTTGCTCGGCAGGGCATCCATTCCCTAGATTGTAATATAAAGTTACCGAGTCGCCGTCTTTCTTTATGCTGTATGCAGTCCCGGATATTCCATATGTTGTTGAATTTGTAGTAGCCCGGCCATTAGTTACCTTAAGGTAGTTGAAACTGCTGTAAGAAGCATTTAACAGCTTAAGCGGCGTAGCGTTTGCTGCCTGTGTAATATTTAGAAACTTAAAGCTGCCCAGGTCAGTTCCAGAGTAAAAAGAGCTGGCAATGCCTCTGGTTACAGAGACGTTTGTTATGTTTAAAGGCGTTGAAAAAACGTTGTATATGGTAAATGTAAGGTAGCCGTTAGAGTTATTGTAATTTTGGCTCACCAAAATGCCTCCAGGAAGGGCTGCAGGCTCAATATACACCCTCGCAGAAAGAGTGGAATTGTCTACAACTGCTTTTACGGTATGGTATCCCACGCTGAGATTCTCGTTATATACTACAAGATAATTATAATACCTGCTATAATTAACCTTATTCCCATCAATATAAAGCGATACCTGCGGATCGGTCAGGTTCATATTCCCTAAATTTACCACTGCCGTGTCATTAACGTATCCGAAGAAATCTATATTTGGACCTATACTGCGGTTGTAAAGCATCTGCACCATCTCGTAAGAGGAATATTGGTCCAGGGAAAGTTCATAGAATAACCTGTTCAGGTAAGTTGCATTATTTACCCCTTCAAAGCCACTTCTAAGCGATATAACTTCTCCTAGTGCAATATCTCCTATAGGCGCACCGGCTCCAGAAACGCTGTCATAAATGCTGCCATTCATTATTGTGGTAAGCGCAATAGTCCCCATCATTTTCGATGGAAAAGGCAATAGGGCAAGGCTTATGCCTGGATTGGGTTCTGAGGGTAGTTTGGATATTGTAGCGTTGCCAGAACTGATGCCTAACCTGCTGAAACCATTAAAATACCCGCTTTCTAAAAGGGACCTAAGGGTATTCGTTAAGAGAAGAAAGTTTAGGGAATATCCGTTGAGTTCGAACAAGGATTGCAAGTCAGATACATTCTCCGGCACAAGAAGCTGCGAGCTGTACTTGGATAAATTCTGGGTAGTAACTACTGTATAGTTGCTAGTGTTGAATATCACAAAGCCAATAGTAGATAGCGTATTTAGTTCTTTAGCCCTCGCTTCGGGGCTGTAAAGATACAGATAAGCATTATTCAAGCTAACAGGCGTCACTCCGCTGAATTTCAATGCAGATGAAAGGCTCTGGCTGCCATTTGCCATTTCAGTAAGATTAGCATACAGCGCCACTGATGCCGATTGATTTCCAAATGCAGCATAATAAGCACTTCTGTTAGCAAGCATATATCTCAGATTGCCGCCATACTCCAGTATCCCGCTATTTAAGTTTGTCAGCGTTCTGGTAGCGTTGAGACTTACTGCATTTGCATTGTAGCCGCCTCTGGAGCTTATATAATATGCTGCTAATACAACAAGTATTATTGCAATGGCAATAACTACATAAACGAGGAACTTGCTATTGGAATTGGTAGAGCCAGCCACAATCATCGCATCAAGATACTGTAAAATAGTGTATTATATTAATATATCCTGTCATTGAACTTGCCCCTGCTTATCTGTACAAATATGTTGCTTCAACACTTTCCGTTATGCCTTGCTTGCCGTAGAAGAAGAGTTGCTGGCTGCCATATGTGCCTGAACCCTGCGCTTCTCCTGCAGCGCCTTCATAGGTGCCTGCAGGGAATATCCTGTAATAGGCATACGCGCTTACGTTTTCGAGCGAAACAGAGAAATTACCCGCAAGCGCTTTTGCCTCATAAGTAGCATTTGATAGCGCATTCTTCAGGGCGCTGCCTATCAATGCGTTTGCCTGTTCCGCTGAAAGCTGCGCGTATGCATCCTGAACGTAGACGTTTTTAAGGCCGGAGAGGTCGGCAAGCGCCCTTGTAGTATTCCTGATCTGCGGCAAAGTAACTTTAACATCCTCTATAGCCACGTAGCCGGTGCTGTTCACCGGCCTGTATACCGAATAATAGGTAGTTTCAATTGCGCTTGCGTTGTTGTTGTCATACCTCGCCAGTGTAGAATTGACAAGGTCAAGTGTCGTGCTGATGTTTGCGACCGCGCCAGAGCTAGAAGGTCCGGAGCCGTTTACCATGAGGTTTATCACAGACTGCTGCGGATACGCGTAGGCCGTGCCTGTTGCACTTACCGTAATAGTTCCCCGGCCCTGCTGCCCGGCTATGCCTTTCGGATACAGCGCTATGAAGATAAGCACAAGGCACGCAACTAAGAAGGCTACAAGCCCAAAAACAAGAGCGATATGTTCTCCTTTCATTCCAAGCCCGTTTATTATAGATATGCATGAACGCAAAGATTTAAATTGGCTTTCGAAGAGATTCTTCTGATGATCCAGTGTCTAATATAATAAAGCAGGAGAGAAGCCTCATAGTAAGTTGCGAAATTCACGATCTACTCAGGCTCGAATGGCTGGTAAAGGAGACCTGCAGGATAAAAAAGATAGGTGCATACAAGGTTGGCGCGGTTCTTGCCATAAGATATGGGCTGCCACGGGTAGTTGAGGCAATAAGAAAACATACCAAAGCAGCGATAATCTACGATCACCAGAAAGGCGGAACAGACATACCTGAACTGGGAAGAGAGTTTCTGCTTTCAGTAAAAGATTCAGGCATAGATGCGCCTATCCTTTTTCCAATGACCGGGCCTGTTTCAGAGGAAGCCTGGATAAAGGCTGCAGAAGAGCTTGATGTCAGCCTTATAATAGGAGGAGAAATGACGCATAAAGGGTACAAGGCCAGCGAGGGAGGCTACATAAGCGAAGCATCGATAGAAAAAATGTACGGGATAGCGGCAAGGCATGGCATAGAAGATTATGTGGTCCCGGGAAACAGGCCGGAAAGAGTTGCATATTACCGCAAGATTATTGCCAAGGAGCTTGGGAAAGAGCCCATATTCTACTCGCCTGGCTTTATTGCCCAGGGAGGATCGATAGGGGAAATGGCCAAGGTAGCAGGAAGCAGATGGCACGCCATTGTGGGAAGGGGCATCTATGCATCCGAAAATCCGGGCAAGGCAGCAGAAGAACTGGCAAGTCTTATTCCATGAGAGCAGAGTTAACTTAAAAAGGCTTGCAGTATATAACAAATAGATAATATCGCGAGTTTAGTCTAGCCTGGTAGGACTTTGCCTTGCCAAGGCAAGAACCCGGGTTCAAATCCCGGAGCTCGCATTTTTTACTGTAAACCTATAGAGTCATTGTAAAGGCCCTCCTCATGTACCATGCCAAGACGTATGCGAAACGCAAAAGCAAACCAGCAAACCTGAATAGATTTTCAGATATCCTGAACAATAAAAAACCGCCTCCTGCAATATCCAATGATACACTTGAAAATGGCATATTATTCAGGTGGATAAAACAGCTAGAGGCCATAGCCATGGACCGGAACCTCGATGCGTATTACATGGAAGCCGCCTCTCGAAGGGAATACCTGCCTAAAATCAGAAAACTAAGGGAATTTTACAGCGCTTCGGTAGCCGCTCTTGAAACTTGGCGATGCACGAATGCAATAAAGGACAATACCCAATTTCAGGATAAATGGATTAAAAGAACCGTCAGCCTTGCAGAAGAAGAAGGCAGGCATTCAGAGATAGCAAAGGATTCGAAGGTCCTGGTAATAGGCAGCGGACCGCTTCCGGAAACAGCGTTTGCACTGGCGCAGCGTTTCGGCTGCAATGTAGTTTGCGTAGATCATAACCAGACCGCAGTGGCGCTCTCATCTTTCCTGGCAAAGAAGCTGAGAATGACCAATAAGATAAGAATTGTCTTTGGAGATGGAACTAAATTTAATTGCAGTGGATATACCCACATAGTAGTAACTTCCATGTCCATTCCGAAAAAGCAGATACTCGGGAACGTGATCAAATCAGCAGGCAAAGAGGCAAAGGTAATATGCCGTGATGCAGATGGAATCGGTGGCATTATACACGAACCGGTAGACAAAGCGTTTCTAAAAGAATGCAGGCTAATCGCAAAGATAACCCTAAAGGACTCATTACTCACTTCCCTTATACTGCGCAAAGACACTTCAAAAGCAAACAAATTTGAATCTAAACATGCAATATAAATGTGCAATCAATCTGTACGGGGCTTACGATTGGCCCTGAAACCCAAATAAACACAAATCACTAAACCGTGAGAATGTGGCATCCCCTACTATGTATGTTAAGCAGACATACTCTGTAAGACAAGATTGGATTAAATCTAGAGACACTGCTGCAAAAGAGAGATTAAGATTGCCTACGGCAGCAGAGGCGGAACAGCAGAGCAATCCTTACCGCACATACGCAGGCTTGAATAATCTTATCTGGACAGATACTGTCCTTGTCGTGCCCGGTATTGGAAGGAGTTTTATAAAAGACCAACCGGTTATAGACGATCAGACAGGCTGGAGGTATCTCGGTCCTTTCCCGACAGGGAAAACAGGGTTGGCGGATATAAAGGGCCGCATGGGCATAGCAGTAGACCATCCTGTAGTAACACAAAATAATAATGGTGCATATGAAATATCAGCAGGGCCGTCTTCGCGCATTGTAATTGTAGGACCGCTGTACTATAGTGGTACAATAAGGCTAAACGAACACGGCGAGCCTGTTTCCGGAATACCTGAGCAAACTGCTGCGCATACATACAGCAGCCACGGTCGCATAATATCGCATAATGGAAATGCCCCATATGATTACCAGTTCACGCGTGTTCTGCATCTTCCAGCATCGCTTGAAAATTCAGCTTCAGTGGCATCAACAGTAAGGCCGATAGCCAGAGGCGGTGCTACCTTCTGGGAGAAAATAGAAGTTCATGCCGATCTGAATCCAAAGGAAGAGCTTCAATTAGATTTATTGGTCAGGAAAGCAGAGAGGCATTAGCCACGCTGACGCATGGCAAGTGCTACTTCCTGTGCAGCATCTTGTAACCTGATCTGGCTGCCATAGTGCCTAATTTTCCTGTTAAAGCAGCAGATGCAGCTGAAACCAGCATCTCCCAGCTGCCTCCGCTCATAGATGCATTTACGAAAAGCGCGGTTATCGTTGCCGATGCAATGGCAGATAAACCATATGTGCAGGCATCTGTCCTGTCCTCTTTCCTTATAGAAGCCCTGATTGCAGCCTTTCTATCTATCTCAGCTAGCGCTTTTGCTAGCGTCTTAGAGGGTATTACTTCCACTTCAGATACGGGAATTCTGCTATTGGGCAGTGTTACCTGTGCAGCATGCTGCTTTAATATTATCATGGCATCGGGCATTGCTGCATTTTATAAGCTCGTTCCTGATATATAAAACTGCTTAAGAATACTTAAAAGCTTTGACATAATTCACTATCGTGATTGAAATAAGGCATCGGATGCAAAAATTGTTTAGGATCCACACGGGCAATTCGCAGAACAGGCCGGTGGCAAGGGTCATGGCAAATTCGAAGAAAATGGAATTAACCTGGCGTGGAAGCGGGCAACCAGATAACCTGCAAACAAAATATAAAGAAAGGAAGAGAATTAAAAAATGAAAAATAAATATGATTCCCGTTTAAATGTAGCTTTTGTTTTTAGGCTGCTATTATTTCTCCTATTGCAAATCTTGCTCTTACCTCTGTTATCTTTACCTTCACAGTGTCCCCCTGCTTCGCATCCTTTATGAAGATAACATAACCGTCCTTCTTGGCTATGCCGTCTCCTTTCGAAGCTGTGGCTTCTACTGTGAGTTCTATCTCATCTCCAACCTTTACAGGCTTAGGCAAAAAGTAGTTTGGCTTCATGCCCGGCCTTCCATTCCCTTCTCTTCTGGGACCTCTATCGTCCCCAAATTCTCTTGACATTGTTTTTCCTCTGTAGGATAAGCTTTCGCTTTTCTACTTGATAAGGTATATGCCTAATTTGATTTATAAATCTATGCCTAATACTGGCTGTCAGATAATTGTTTGTAAATATAAGCTGGCCTAACCCTCCCAAACAGAAATTGTGCGATGAACATATCCGTGCATGTGTCTAAACAAACCAGCGGGCGCCCAGCTCCGCTCCGGATTATGAAATAAAAAAGAAAAAGTCAAAAACTAATAAAAAAGCGGTATTACCTTAACTCAAGAGCGAACGCCTTCGGCACTTCCGGGACGAATCTGAGATGCTCGGGCATAGAATCCGATATCCTTCTCAACTCATCCTCTGCCTTCCCTATCTTTCTTTCGATCTCTTCAGTGCTCTTTTCCTTCTTTCCTGCCTTCGCCACTTCATGCGCTGCAACTGCGCCTATACTTCTGGCCGCATTCACTACATCCCTGTATGCCGGCCTAAAGTATCTTTCAACTGCATCTCCAACTTCCCTGTTATTGAGCAGGTGCTGGCCTAGAAGCATTCTTTTTTCAGCCATCTGCATTGCATGGGTCGCGTCTATTACCGCGCTTACGACATTCTGGGTGGGGCTTACCAGTTCTGGCCTGGTAGTTCGGCTAGTTCCTCTAGCCATTGCAATTGCTATGCTATCACCTTTAAGGTAATACAAAACCGATTGCCTAATCCTATAACCCAGTATTAATATTTAAACATAGATGCAGGTTATGCAAAGCATTAAAAGCCTTTTCTTTGTAAGCCATAAAGGCCGGGCTTTCTGCCGATAGCCGCAAAACAAAAGTCACTTCCTCTTTCGTTCTTCCAGGGCACCAAGCATCTCGTCAAATCCATGGATAAGATAATCCGGCTTCTCAATCTCAAGGAATTTAAGTGGGTCAAGGCCTCCTGAGATGGCGCAAGAGGATATGCCTGCGAACCTCGCAGTAAGTATATCTGAAGCCATGTCTCCGATGTATATGCTCTCCTCCTTCTTTATCTTGAGTCTGTCGATTATCGAGAGCAGGCCTGTAGGGTCAGGCTTATAATACCCTATCTCCTGTGCGCTTATTATCAAATCGAAACCGTCTACCACTCCGAGTTTTTTATTTCGCTGACCAGCCTATAGGAATTGGAATCGCTGAAGACTGCAATCTTTTTATTCAGCTTCTTCAGCTTAAACAACACATCCTTTGCCTGGGGCCTTAGTTCCTGCGAAGCAAAAGTAGAGTACAAATCATAGATCCCTGAATAGATTGCATTTGATGTCTCTCTCTTCTTTATATTTCTGTAGTCGGTTTCATTCGCATACTCCTCATGATGCCTTTTTATGTATTCCGGGCTATACCTGAGCTTGAACAGCCTGGAGAGCCTAACAAGAAAGCTTGAGGTGGAGAGTGTTCCGTCCCAGTCGAATATGAAGAGCTGGTATTTTGATAAGCGCGGTTTCATGATCTGAATTGTGAGGTTGTAAATTTTAAATCCTTTGATGTGTGCGATAGAATAATCAGCAGGCGCATTGGCGCATGTGCGTGGCGTTATTCCGGATTATCATCGCTAAATCTGTCCATATACCGCTGGCTTCGGATTGTGTATATGCAAGGATTGCGAGCATATTGTGTGCATAACATTATTAATACTGCACGTGAATAAACCATATGTGATGACATAGGTGATCGCTGAGCATTTGCGATGACGATAGGTAGGCGGTCTGAACCTTGTTTGGTGTATGTGATGGAAGGTGCTTTAGCAAGGCTCCGCAAGAGCAGCATTTCTATAAAAGATATGGCAAACCAAACATGGTGTGAGAAGCAGATGGAGTTATACATGCTCTACGGCATGTTCTCTACTCCTGCAATGGAAAAAGGCAAAGCCATACATTATAAAATGGAAGTGAAAGAGCATGTGCCCCTGACAGTTGAGCCTAAAACGCCATCGGACAGATTTTACAAAACGCTTTATGAAAATTACGTGAATCTTGGAATACTTCTAGAAAAAGGTAAATGCAGGGAAATAAAGATATACGGATCGATAAACGGGTTTAAGGTAGTAGGCCAGATAGATGAGCTCAGGATAGAGGGCGGGAAGACAATGGTCGTAGAGGACAAAACAAAGAATGGGGAAAACAGCGGGAACATACGCATGCTGCAAGACTCGCTTCAGGTCATGCTCTACAGGAAAGTGCTGGATGATCTGGTCTGCGGCTCATTTTCGTACGACAACTTTGCTAACTCTTATCGCATCTATGACTCCAAGCTTTCCAGGGAGTTCTACGATGGCTTGAAATCGCAGGGCATGAAAGAAGGCTCAATGACTATTGATGGCATATCGAAACTGCTGTTCGAGAGGCTCAAGTCTCTTCCTGAAGTGGCGGAAACGCTTGAGCTCAGGTATTTTGACAGGAAAGACAATTCCCTCCTCTCAACAATAAACATAAAGTATGATAATGACTACCTAAACAAGGAGCTGAAGCACCTCATGGGATACTGGTCCGGGAGCAGGGAAGCGTCTCCGGTACCTGAGGCTGAAAAATGGAAATGCAAGTGGTGTAGATTCTTCGGGAATAAATGCACCGTATGGTACAATAAATAGTGATTAAATGTTGGAGATGCCAAAACTTAACAAAGAGGAACTGAGAAAAGAGTTCTCGAAAGATCCCAAGTCGTATTACTCCACGAAGACATTCGAGGAAGAGGGATTTACAAGGAAAAAATGCAAGGTCTGCGGCAAAAATTTCTGGAGCATAGGCGAAAGGGACAAATGCGAGGACCCGGAGCATACAGAATACAGTTTCTTCAAGGATAACCCGAAGCCTATAGGATATAAGGCGTTCTGGGATAAATTCGCATCATTTTTCGAGAAGAATGGCCATAAGGTTATAGCGAGGTATCCTGTGGTCAGCAGGTGGAGGCAGGATCTCTATTTCACCATAGCAAGCATACAAGATTTTCAGCGCATAGAGAACGGGGCAATGAGCTTCGAGTACAATGCCAATCCGCTTATAGTACCGCAGATCTGCCTGCGGTTCAGCGACATAGAAAACGTAGGTGTTACTGGCAGGCATTTTACCAGCTTCATGATGGCAGGCCAGCACGCATTCGATTATCCGGATAAGGGTTACTGGCGCGATGAAACAATTCGGCTGAACTACGAATTCCTTACCAGAATACTTGGAGTGAAGAAGGAGAATCTGGTGTACAACGAGGACGTTTGGGCCATGGGTGATTTTTCAGAATTCGGACCATGCCTCGAAAGTTTCTCCAATGGCTCTGAGCTTGTCAATAGCGTCTTTACGCAGTTTGAGAGCGCAGGCGGCAAAACAAGGGAGCTGAAGGGCAAGGTAGTGGACGTAGGATGGGGATTCGAGAGGCTGCTCTGGTTTTATACCGGCTTCTACAATGCATACGAGGCAGTGTTCTATGACATAATAAAGAAGCTCGAGCCCAATCTCGGATTCGAAATGGACCGCGCGCTTTTCAAGCGGTTTGCAGAGCTTTCGAGCGAGCTTGACGTGACTGAAGGCAAGGGCGCAAAGGAGAAGGAGCAGCAGATCTTGAAAAAAGCCAAGATCTCCCAGAAGGAATTTGAGGAGAAGGTCAAGCCGATGCAGGCTTTGTATGCAACCCTGGATCACACTCGCACTCTTCTATTCGCGATAGCAGACGGCTCAATGCCTTCAAATGTGGGCGGTGGATACAATCTCAGGATAATACTCAGGAGGGCGCTGAATTTCATGGAGGAATACAAGCTAAACGCAGATATGGGCATGCTTGCAGGAATGATAGCTGAAGACCTAAAAGGTATCTATCCGGAGCTTAACGAAAACATTGAGACATTTAATGAGATAATAAAGATAGAGTCAGAGAGGTTCGAGAAAACAAGGGAGAACGCCAGAAAAACCGTAGAGATATTAATATCGAAAGAGCAGAAGGTAAGCGGAAAGGAACTGCGCGTGCTTTACGAGAGCAATGGCATAACCCCAGAATTGATTGCTGCGGTAGCGTACAAGAAAGGAGTCAGGCTTGAGCTTCCCGAGTCGACATACGAAGACATAGTCAAGGGCGACTTCGCCGAGAAAGAAAAGAAGGGCAAATTCGAATTTCTCGCTGAGAAAGAATTTCCAAAGACGGGACAGCTCTATTACCAGTTCCAGACAGACTCGAAGTCAAAGGTGCTCTACTCCGGTAACAGATATGTCGTGCTTGACAAGACCCCCTTCTATCCTGAAGGCGGCGGCCAAGCTGCTGACCATGGAGCAATTAACGGAAAGAGGGTTGCCGATGTGCAGAAGGTAGGGGACGTTATAGTGCATGTAATGGAGAAACCCCTGGCCGAAGGTGAAATAAAAGCAGACGGTTATGTGGAGTGCAATGTGGACAGGGAGCGCCGGGAAAGGCTGATGGTGCACCACACGGCTACGCATATGGTAAATGCAGCGTCAAGGTCAGTGCTGGGCAAGCATGCATGGCAGGAAGGCACGAAGAAGGAGGCTGACAAAGCACATATCGATATAACGCACTGGGAAAAGCTTACTGAAAACGAGATAAGGCAGATAGAGAATTTCGTTAATAGCCATGTGCTCGAAGGCATCAGGGTCGAGATAAAGGAGATGGATCGAAGCGAAGCAGAATCAAAATACGGTTTTTCCATATACCAGGGCCATGGTGTGCCTTCAAAAAAAATGAGGATGGTAATAATAAAAGACCTGAATGGGAATGAAATAGATGCGGAGGCATGCGGTGGACTTCACGTTGCAGGAAGGGAGAGCGCCATAGGAATTGTTAAGATAATAGGGGCATACCGGATACATGACGGGGTGGATAGGCTTGAATATGTTGCAGGCAAAGCAGCACTCGAATACTTCGGCAAAGAAAATGCGGCATTGGTAAGGGCATCCCAGGTATTGAATTCAGAGCCTTTCTCCATGCCAGAGCGCGCCGAGAAGCTCCGCAGAGAAAATGCAGAGATGATGAAAAGAATAAGGCAGAAGGACGAGGAGTATGGCAACATGCTCGCAGAGCTTATCTACGCAGAGATCAAGGACAAGAAGGGCAAGGTGGCGATGCAGAAAGATGCTCCTAGGGAAGCAATGAGGATGGCCCTTGGGAAGATAGTGGCAAAAAATCAGGAAATAACGCTCATTCTTAGCAACAGCAGCGGTGAAGTCGTCTGCATGGCTGGCAAGCTCTCGCATAAAGGCGCATTAGAAGCAGTAAAGAGTGAATTTGGCGAGTCATTCAAAGGAGGAGGTTCCCGCGATGTTGCAGAGGGAATACTCAGAAGCTGAGGTATTGGATGTCGCCTAGCCTAATTTACATGCTCATAATCTACCCTATAATCTACATCCTGCCTGCCTATGTTGCAAATGGAGCTCCGGTAATCTTCGGAGGAGGAAAGCCGGCGGATCTTGGCAGGCAGTTCAGAGGGAAGAGGATCTTTGGCGACCACAAGACATTAAGGGGAACCTTTTCATGCCTTGCAGCAGGCATTATTATAGCAAGTATAGAATCGGCCTTTATTCCAAAGCTTCTTCTTGTAGGGGTGCTCCTTACTGCAGGAACCGCGATAGGGGATCTTCTGGGAAGCTTCATAAAAAGGCAGATGGGGATGAAGGAGGGTCACAATCTCGCTTTCTTCGATCAGTACTTCTTCCTATTTGTTGCATTGGCCGTGGCGCTTCCTGCAGGCTATTATCCGGAATGGTATGGAATATTATTCATACTCCTGCTTACCGGAATATTGCACAGGCTTACAAATATTCTTGCCCATAGAGCCAACATAAAGTCGGTGCCATGGTAAGCTTAGAGATACCGCGCCAGTATCCAGATCCACGGAACCAGCAGCAGTATGATTATAGCTGCAATTATGTACATGACAATTCTCGTACCCCTGGCACCAAGCCTGAGGCTGAATACCCTGCCTCCGTCAAGAACCGGCAGGGGGAGCAAGTTGAATATCGCGACGTAAAAGTTCAGGAAGAAAGCGAAACTGAAGAATTCATAGAGAAACCAGAGGACCGACGAACCCAGGTTCCTGTTTATCGGAACTGGCGTTGAGGTTCCGCCAAGATAGACTCCTATCTTCCCGGTACTGTTTGTGCTAAGGCTATAAATGCCATTGCTCGTATTCAGCGAGATGTGCGAGTCTGGTTTGTCTGCCACCTCTGCTACTTTATAAACATTTGAGGCATTCACATTATGCCCATTCCATTGGTATATAATAGAGCCTATCGCCACATTATTTCGTGCAGCAGAAGAATTTGATACTGTGCCTGTTACAATAACACCCTCCTGGAAGTACAGCGGAAGGACAAACTGGAGCATAAGGAACATGAGTGCAAAAAACACTACTGCCATCACATAATTAGAGGCTATCCCTGCAAGCGAGATCCTGTCCTGATCTTCAGCTTTCAGCCTGCTCACCTGCTTTTCATCCGGTTCAACGAATCCGCCCAGTGGCAGGAGCCCGAAGACTATAAGCCCGATGCGCTTAAGCTTTACCTTGCTCTGCCTTGCCAAGACTCCGTGCGAAAATTCGTGAACAGTGAGCAGCACTATCAAGGCGCATAGCATAGGCAAGGCTATCGCAGGATCAAGTATTGGCAGCAAGATAACCGGAATTCCCGCAGGGCCCGGCAGGCTGGAGACGCTGGCTGCTGCGCCTGTTGCCACTCCGGCTGTGAAGGAAAGTACGCCGAACAGCACTACGGCTCCGATATAAGCCAATTCGGCTAGAAGGAAAAATGCAAAACCTCCTATAAAAGTGATGGCAGTGAAGATTATCCCTACATACTCCGCTATTGAACTAGGCACGTATGAGGATGCTGCAGTATTAACCACGGAAAGCTGCGGCACACTAAGCAAAGTGTATAATACTAGATTCAGGTAGGGGAGCATAAATAGCTCCATTAGCAATATCGAGATCAGGCCAAAAGCAAGCGTTTTCTTGCTCATGTACTTCCTGAACATAAAGTAAGAGAGCAATCCAAAGCTCAGCACCAGGCCCCAGTCTACCATGAATTTCCATGCAGCATTATTTTTCCTTGATATCGAATCTATGAATCTCAGACCGCGCTTGGTGCCTGGCATGTAAAGACCAGGTCCCAGTACCCCAAAACCGTTTGCATTTGCAATGATGGTCCCTGTCACAATGAAAATCACCAGAGCAAGAGCTATGCTCAGCAGTTTAGGCCAGGAGCTAAACCAAAGATAATACAGTGCAAAGATAGATGCAACTATGAATAAGCCGGTCACCGGCAGCCGCAGATCCTCTCTGGGTTTTACGGCAGGCGTATTTTTCTGTGCTCTCTTCTTCGCATTTTTATCTCTAACGTTATTCATAGCCTCACTAAGTATTTCCCCAGCAAAACTATTTATACTCGCTTGCACTCCTTTATATTGGGATTGCCAAAAGGGATGGTTTTTATGTACGAGTGTGAAATATGCGGTAAACAGACGTCTGTGCTGAATATAATAGAGCTTGAAGGGGCGCATATTGCAGTGTGCGAGAGATGCGCCACTGGCAAGTACGTGGTAGACACAATAGGGGATGAGAAGCCGGCAAGAAAGAAATCTGTGCAATCAGGCAGCGAGACCGAGGAAGATGAGATCGTTTCAGACTACGGCAATATAATAAGGAAGGCGAGAGAGTCAATGAATATGCCCCTCAAGGTGCTCGGCGAGATAATAAACGAAAAGGAGAGCACATTATTCAGGGTTGAAAAGGGCAAGATGCTCCCTGATGCAAAACTCACCAAAAAACTGGAGAAAGAACTGGGAATAAAACTTACCGCAAAGGCAACAACAGTATCCAATGTAAAAATAGGCCACAGCGAACCAGTAACTCTGGGAGAAGCGGCAATAAAGAAAGAAAAGAAACAGTAGGTGCTAAGCATTGGCAGTAGATATAAGCAAACTGGTCAGCGATGTAAAGGAGAGAATATCCCTTGATGAACTAAGAGGAAAAGTAATAGCTATAGATGCTTACAATACCATCTACCAATTCCTTTCAATCATACGGCAGCCTAACGGCATGCCCCTTACTGATTCGAAGAACCGCGTGACCAGCCACCTCTCCGGCCTTTTCTACAGGACAATAAGCTTGCTTGAATACGGTGCAAAGCCTATCTTCGTTTTTGACGGCATGCCCCCTGCACTTAAGAGGAAGACCATAGAAGCCCGCATAGCCAGGAGGCAGCTTGCGATGGAGGAATGGAAGAAAGCCGTAAAAGAAGGCATGACCGAGGAAGCGCATGCTTATGCCATGGCATCAACCCGCATAACAAAAGAGATAGTGGACGATTCAAAGGAACTGCTAGGATATATGGGCATACCGTGGATGCAGGCCACTGGCGAGGGAGAGGCAGAAGGCGCATACATGACCCAGTCGGGAGTCGCATATGCTTCCGCAAGCCAAGACTACGATTCATTCCTATTCGGAGCAGAAGTGGTGATAAGGAACCTGACCATATCCGGCAAGAGAAAATTGCCAAAAAAGAATGTATATGTGGACATCAGTACCGAGCGGATACTCCTGTCCAGGCTACTCGAGAGATATGGGATAAGCAGGCGGCAGCTTATCCTGATAGGCATGCTTATAGGGACAGATTTCAATGAGGGAATAGATGGTGTGGGCCCAATGACCGCTCTCAAAATAGTCAAGGGCAACGGCTCGATAGAGGAGATTACAAAATATGTGGAATCAAAGTACGGCAAGCAGCTTGATGTGAATCCGAAGGAGGTATTGGAGCTTTTTGAAAATCCCGAGATAAAAGAAATAAATAAAGAAGAATGCGATGCGCTGATGAATAGTGCGAAGCCCAGCGAGTCAAAAATAATCCGGTTCATGTGCGATGAACACGGGTTCTCTCCAGAAAGGATTAAAAAATTTACGGACAAACTAATAGCGCTTAAAGGCTCATCTTCACAGATGAGGATAGATAAATGGATAAAGTGAAATACTATGCAAAAAACCGTCTCAAAGAAAACAAGGAGGATTGGAAAGAAGTACCGCAAGGTCGCTAAGGCTTCAAAGCTCAAGAAGGCGCATAGAAGAAGGCTAAAGGCGACAAGAAGGTAAAAGCCTATTCGATATTCCTGAAGAGTTTGTCATTAAATTCATATATGCTCGGTTCATTGCTACTCTTGAGTGCGAAATAATCCTTCATCTCCTCAAATGCCTTGAAGGTTTTTATTCCGTGGTCAAAGTCAAATGCAGTTATTCTGGAATTTGCCTCAGAGTACACAATCACTTTCCTCTCCGATTCGTTTGCCATGACAAGTATCCTGGAAGACAAGTCTCCCAGACAAACAAGCATGCTGCATAGTACGCATGCCCTGTCGAATGCATCTCCTGCCCCATTCATGATCGCATCCCGGGGCAGTTGCCAGAACTGTATCGGCATCTCTAAGCTGCAGATATTTTTTACCACGTACGAATACGCCTCCTTCTCCGCAGCTTCAATGTTCGCTTCAAATGAATAAGGATTGAAGTTGCTCTTTATGCCTTCAACCGCAGCCACAATCGGGCTGTCTTCCGGGGTTATCAGGCGCGGAAGTTCCGCCATGTAAACATTTTCATTCTCTTCTATGTACTCCTTATACCTCATTATTATGGTAAGGTACAGGTTGTTGTATTTTTTCAGTTGCTCCAGATAATCCATATTTACATGCTCAGCCCAGGACAATCATTGTCTTGGTGTTAACGATGCCTTCCAGCAAATCGATCTTGTTAAGCAGCAGTTCTTTGAAATGGGAAGTATCCCTTGCAATCACTTTGATTACCAGATCTGCCTCGCTGGTAGTGATATGGCCTTCCTTTACATAAGGTATCTTAAGCAGCTCTTCAAGCAGCATATCCTGCGTACGATTCATACTCTTTAAGAGGTTGATGTCCACGCTTATGAGCACATACGCGGTAACGCCGAATCCCGCCTTTTTCCAGTCTATCTCTCCCTTATAAAATTTAATTACTTTTTCATTCTCAAGCTTCTTTATCCTAAAGTGCACTGTTGAGAGGGGAGCATTAAGCTTCTTCGCGAGGTTTGTGTACTTTATTACGCCATCATCTATGCTATATATGAGCTCTTCATCAAATTCGTCCATAATTGTATATTCTCCAATAAATATATAGCCATTTGTATTTATCTTGCATTTATTTCATTCTTTTGCAGGCAAGATATATATACAACCTTCGCCATAATAATAGTGATGCTTTTGGGGCATCTGATTGCATAGGAAAGGACATGGGATTTTGGGTGGACGGACAGGTGGGGAAGCCCTTGGAGAGGGCATCTTTGCTCTCTTAAAGGGCTACTTCTTCTTCTTTTTTAAGATTAATAATAAAGTTTAGGCGCACAATAGTATTATAAAACCGAAGTTGTAAATATATTAAGCAATCAACAGTTAGCAATCAACAGTTTCATTAAGTTAGCCTAAAATCAAGAACAAGGCGGATGCGGATGGAAGAGCAGAGGTATAAAATACTAATATTAGCTACGGGCGGCACCATCGCCGGAGAAAAAGATGCCACAGGCACGATAGTTATAAATCCAAACAACAATGTCATCGAAGGCCTCGTTCAGCGGGTCAAAGGCGCATGGAATACTTCAGGAACAAGCTCTGAAAAGGTTTCAATAGACATAAAGCATATTGCCTATAAGGATAGCTCCAACATGTCCCAGAAAGACCGCGAAGAGATAGGGGCAGAAACATTCAAGGAGCTGCAGAAGTATGACGCCATAGTTGTGACCCACGGAACCGATACAATAGCCGATACGGCCTCTTTTCTCGGAGTAGCGTTAAAAACGGATAGGTCTGTGATACTTACTGGTTCTATGAAGATAGCAAGCGAGCATGATACTGATGCTGTCAAAAATCTTGCCGATTCAATCACGTTTGCAATAGATGCTCGGGACAACGGGAAATCCGGAGTTTTCGTAGTTTTCCATGGAAGTGTTTTCGAAGGAAAATGGACATATAAGATAAGGCCGGGAGATCTTAACGGCATTAAGAGTTATTTCGGTCCGATAGCCGAAGTAGATAATGGCATAGTTAAAACTTCTGTAGGTTACTATGCGGAGACTGCGCAAAATCAAGTGCAGCCAAAGAGCCAAAAAAGCCCGACTGAGCCTTCTCAGGAAAGGAAACTAAGCTTCGACACAGGCTACAGTAACAAGGTAGCGCTTATACGTGTGCAATCATATACTTCTCCAAACGATGTGCTTTCTGCCTCTAAAGGAAAAGACGTCGTTGTAATCCAGGGCCTCGGGGATTTCAATGTTCCGCAGGTGCTCCTGCCTGCAGTCAAGAAAGCAATGGAAGACGGGACAATGGTCTTCGTAACTGGCCCTACTAACGAGACGCACGGGCAGATTGGCTCTTATGCGGTAGGAATGGAGGCTCTTAAAGCGGGCATAATACCTGCGCCTGGGCCGCTCCCTTTTGTCATGCAAAATGCCTCTTTCGCTGTAGGCGGAGGCGGCAGGAGCCGGGAAGAAGTTCTTGAAAGATTTATAAACAATTATCCTGGACAGCTTGCAAAAGAGCTGAAATCGTATCTCAGCCATCCATCAACAACCGATCCGAGAAGCACCAACTTGGGCATATTCCTGCATGAGACTGAAAGAAGGAGAGCAATACTGGATGCGTTTGCCTATAGAGTAAGGGGCTTTAAGGAGAGGATAAGCAGGCCGGGAAGCAGCCAGACTGGCGCATCACAGAAAAATCCGGAGCCCGAGAACCGCCAAAAAAGCAGAGTAGCATAATAAACTTTTCCTTAGAATAATGGTTTTATGGATGCCAACGAGTTTGACAGGCTACTTAAAGTGTGCAGGATAAGCCTAAACCACGATGAGAAGGACAGAATAATAAATGACATAGAAGAGATAATAAAATACTTCAACACCCTGAACGAGTTTGAAACCGGCAATACATCCGAATCATATCATGCCATCCGGATACCGGAAAGGCTACGCCAGGACAAAGTAGAAGCATTCCAGAACACAAATGGCATATTGAAGAATACAAAAACATACCGTTTTTATGTAGTGGGTCCTAAAATATGAGCAGCAGCATAAAAGAGTTCCAGTCAAAGGAAAAGCCGGAGGGGTATTATAAAAAGCTTGTTAACGGACTCTCTGAGGTCAACAAGCAGCTGGGAGCGTTTCTTAACATAAATGAAACAATAAAGGATGGCTTTCCATTCAGCGTCAAGGATAATCTTTGCGTCAGAGATGTAGAGACTAAAGCAGGCTCGGAGATACTTTCCGGATATATTCCTCCATTCAATGCAACCTGCGTTGAGAGGCTCTCTAGCAGCAAGTTCTCTTTTCTAGGGAAAACAAGCATGGACGAGTTCGGATTCGGAAGCTTCGGGTTAAACACCATGTGCGTGGCAAAAAATCCATTCAACACGGCGTATGTCGCCGGAGGCTCAAGCAGTGGTGCAGCGGTAGCCACATCTATCCTGAAATACCATGTCGCACTTGCAGAATCTACCGGAGGCTCAATATCCAATCCTGCTGCGTTTTGCGGAGTGGTTGGCTTCACGCCTACCTACGGCGCCATATCTCGCTACGGGCTGGTCGATTATGCCAATTCCCTAGACAAAATAGGGATAATGGCACGCAGTTCAGAAGACATACGCACTGTCTTCGACATAGTAAAAGGGCCTGACAGTTACGATTCTACCTGCGTTGGCATAAAGTTCACAAACGTAAACAATAAGAAGATATTCCTAATAAAGCAGCTTCTGGATGCAACGGACGAGAAGGTAAGATCGGAGTTTGACAAGCTTGTCTCAAAGATAAGAGAGATGGGCTATTCGGTCGAGGAGAAGAGCCTCGAATTCATAGAAAAAGCCATACCTGCATATTACATAATATCCATGGCCGAAGCATCCACCAACCTCGCAAAGTACAACGGTTACAAGTACGGGTTCAAGAACGAGAACTTTTCTGAAGAATACAACAGGTTCTTTACCGAGTCAAGATCCAAGTTCGGAGTCGAAGCCAAAAGAAGGGTTGTACTAGGAACGTTCGTCAGAAGTGCCAGTGTGAAAGAGAAATATTACCGCAAGGCATTGAAAGTCAGGTCGCTCCTGATACGCGAAATAGGCAAGCTGCTAAAGAACGGCTTCATATTAACGCCGACCATGCCAATTACAACGCCAAAGATAGAAAAAGCTGTCTCACTTACGCCGGTGGAAGCATACAGGATGGATATATTAACAATACCTCCGAGCATATGTGGCTTCCCCCACGTCTCATTTCCATATTCTTACCCAAACGGCATGCCTCTTGGCGCGCAAATAATATCAGATCATTTTAATGATTACGCGCTTCTTGATTTCGTAAAATCTTGGGAAACCTCATTCAGGTATAAGTTCAAGTATAATATAGGGGACATAAGGTAGAGCACAATGAAAATAGGGCTGGAAGTTCACGTTGCATTGCCAACCGATTCAAAGCTATTCTGCAGCTGCAAGGCTTATTCGGAGGAACCTAACTCTTCAATCTGCCCGATCTGCATGGGCCTTCCAGGGTCAAAGCCGATGTTAAATGAAAAAGCCCTGATGCTTGGGGTGAGCATAGCCAAGGCGCTTGGGTGCAAGGTGCCTGAAAAGATAAGCTTCTCCAGAAAGGTGTATTTTTATCCGGATTTGCCCAAATCGTATCAGATAACTCAAGTAGATGCTCCTGTAGGGCATTCCGGAACACTTGAAGCAGATGGGGTCAGTATAGGGATAAGGAGAATACAGCTCGAAGAAGACCCTGCCAAAATAATACGTGAAGAGGAGTACACGCTCCTGGATTTCAACAGATCCGGAGTTCCGCTTGTGGAGATAGTTACCGAGCCCGACATAAAAAGCGAAGCCATATTGAGGGCATTTTTGACCGAGCTCAAAAGCATACTCTATTATCTGGGAGTCGATATAAACAAGGAGTTTAAGGCCGATCTAAACATATCCGTAGCGGAACAGCGGGTAGAGATCAAGAACATAACCGGAACGAAGAACATAATCGATGCTGCAAAATACGAAATAGAAAGGCAGAACAAATTAGTTTCAGCCAACCAGAAGGTTCCTTCAGAGACAAGATCCTATAACGAGGCAAAGATGATTACGGTGCCGTCCAGGGAGAAGGAGAGCGACGAGGAATACGGGTTTATTTACGATCCAGACCTTAGCGAGTATTCTACCGCATCGATAAAGGCAAAGAAGGCTGTCTTTGCAAGCAGGATAGCCAAGGAATACGCGTCAAAGTACAAAGCCAACGCGCAGACACTCGCCGAGCTGGTGCTATTCAACAGGGATGCACTGGAAATGATAGAGAGATGGAAGGAAAAATACGAGATGAAAGCGTTGATAGGCTCGATAGAACTGCTTGAGAAGTACGGAATTATGGATATAAACGAGCGTGCCATGGCCAGGCTGCTTGATATGGTGAGCAAAGGCTCCTATCCTGACAAGGAAACCCTGATGAAGATATACGGCGGAGAAGAAGTGGAGGCGAAGCAGATAGATATAAAATTAATAGATAAAGAAATAAGCGAATACATAAAGAGGAATCCAAGGATAGTGGAAGAGTACAGGAAGAATCCAAAGGCAATAAATTTCATGGTAGGAGAGATAACAAAGAAATATAAGGTTCATCCACGGATTATATCTGAAAGACTAAATTTGATTTTTGCAGGTAAGTAAGGTCTAAATATGCAAGTTCTCGATTGCGGTTCCCTGAATGAAAAATACATAGGCAAAGAGGCCGAGTTGTACGGCTGGTGCAGATACAAGAGGGATCACGGGGGAAAACTTTTTATAGATCTGGCAGACAGATATGGCATAACGCAGCTTGTTTTCGAAGGCAAAATCCTCAATGATGCCGGGGAGATAGGCAAGGAATATGTTCTGCGGGTATCTGGCAAGGTAAAAGCGAGGGAAGAGGACACAATCGACAGGACTAATCCTACAGGCACGATTGAGCTTTATGTCACAAAACTGGAGATCATAAATGCATCAAGGGTACCGCCGTTTGAAATAATAGAAGAAAAAAAGAAGTTCCTTGCAAATGAGGAATTGCGGCTAAGGTACAGGTATCTGGACCTAAGAAGGAAAGAGATGATAAAAAGGATAGAGTTTAGGGACAAAGTAGCCAAGGAAGTTAGAAAGTTCTTCTGGGAGAACGGCTTCCTGGAACTTGAGACCCCCACGCTTGTAAAGGATACATACGAAACCGGCTCAAAGACCTTCCTTGTACCGTCAAGGACAAATCCGGGCAAGTTCTACTCACTGCCTCAGTCGCCGCAGATATACAAGCAATTATGCATAATAAGCGGGCTAGACAAGTACTTCCAGATGGCAAGGGCATACCGCGACGAGGATCCACGGGAGGACAGGCAGCCAGAGCATACGCAGATAGATATCGAAGTCTCGTTCAAGGACGAGAGGCAGATACAGGAGCTTATCGAGAACATGCTTAAGAGGATCTTTAAGGAAGTCTTGGGGAAGGAGTTAAAAATCCCATTAAGGCATCTTACATATGCAGAAGCAATGAGCAATTACGGTTCAGATAAGCCGGATTTGCGGTTCGATAACAAGATAGTTGACATAACCGAAGAGGCAAGCAGGAGCAGCTATAATATACTTAAAAGGGTCATAGAGAGCGGCGGGCGGGTAAAAGCCGCTGCATTCAGCGCGAACTTCGGCACGAGCAGCGCAACACTTGACAAAAACTATATGCTCAAGATTATAGACGTTGCAAAACTAGCGGGCCTTAAAGGACTGACATGGCTATTTGTCAAAAATGGCGAGATAACCTCTGATCCTGAGAGCATAGCCGAATCGCTTGGCAGGCAGGTATGCCAAGAACTGCTCTCCAAGCTAAATGCCAATGAAGGCGATGTAATAATCATCTGCTCTGATGCATCAGAAACTCTCCTGCTCGACGTGATGGGGAGGGTCAGAAGAGAAATAGGAAGGAAGATCGGCGCCTTCAAATCAGAGTTCGAGCTGCTCTGGGTAGACAACTTCCCCCTGTTTGAGAAAGACGAGGTTACGGGCAAGCTAAAGCCCTCGCACAATCCGTTTACTGCTCCGACAAAGGCAACGGAAAAATTCATCGAGACTGCTCCTGAAAAAGTGCTGAGCAGGCAGTATGACCTTGTCATGAATGGCATGGAGATGGGAAGCGGTTCAATACGCATAAACGATGCAAAGATGCAGGAAGAAGCGCTGCTTAGAATAGGGATGAGCAGGGAGTCAATAGAGAAGAACTTCGGATTCCTTTTAGAAGCACTTAGATACGGCGCACCGATAGACGGTGGCATCGCACTCGGATTCGACAGGCTTGTCACAGTCCTTTCCCATGAAGAAGATATAAAGGAATTCATACTCTTTCCGAAGAACAAGAAGTATGAATCATTGCTGGATGGTTCGCCGACGCCCATAGACAAGAAGCGCCTCAAGGACGATTTCAACATCACGGTCGGATAGTATCCCAAAGAAGCATAAATTTCCATGCATAAATATTAAATATCTTAATCGATACACATTTATTCATTCATTCTAACCTATGCTTATCTAGAGGTGTTAAATTGGTTGTTGCATTAGCAGAGCATGGAAACGCATCGCAGCCGAAGCCTGCAAGGATAGTGGTGGCGTGCATGGACCGGCGCTTATCAGATTATTTAGACCGTACATATAACGATGGCAGCACACTATTCATCAGGAATGCAGGCCCTGACGCTTCGAGGCTAACCGCTACAATCTCCGGGCTGGTAAACAAGTATAAAGACGGAGATAGAAAAATTGAGATAGTGGTTGTGGCCCATAGCGACTGCGGAGCATGCAGCATAGCATACTCTGCGCTAAAGGAGGGCAAAATTTTTGACGATATCATAAAGAGCAGCGTGGTCGAGGGCTACAAATCGCTGTCATTCAGTACAAGAAATGAGCTTGAGTCAAAGAATCCAGGCCTGCAGATAGACAGGATATACGCAAGCCTGCCGGGATCAGGGAGCATTTCAGTCTTACCTGATTTTGTAAAGATCTCTTCGCTCAAAGTGCCGGAACATCTCAGCGGTGAACATGAACTGATAATAGCCAGGCCTTCTGATGTCAAGTATGCTGAGATGATGCAGGCAGCAAAAGCGCCCGATTTCAATACTTATATAGTACAGGCTGCCACTCTCAAAGAGATACTGCCGGATACGTTTGCAGCAGTAGTTATTCTGGGAGCCAGACGGATAAGCTTTGTTGCAGTTAACGCAGAATCTGCGGAGGCGGTGGCTGATGATATGAAATCTCTCAGGAAGCAGCAATTCATAAAAGACCGCATGGATCCTGACAAAGATATAGCCCTGGTCAGAGTACTAAGGTAGTCCATTCCATGTTTTATTGCTTTACCACTAAACTTTTAATATTTCATATCATAGGTTAGAGTGTGAAATCTGGTGTGAATTGATGTTTCCACTCCTGTTACTGATTATATTAATACCCTTTATCTCCATACTTCCGCTAATAGCAGCAAGGGACAAGGCACTGCATTCTATATCGATACTTACATCAGCTCTGATCTTTGCGCTGACAATACTGGCGCTTTACCTAGCATACGGAAACTACAACCTAAACATCAGCGTATCTTACATAAGCTATCTCGGCCTCAGCTTCGGCCTTGTAGGGGGTCAGATCAATCTTATTCTGCTCCTTATGACAGCAACAGTCTTCTTTGCAGCTTCAATGGTGGGCGCATACTCAATAGGAACCGGGGAGAGGAAGTATAATATCATCTTCGCCATAGCCGAAGGGGCATCTTTAGCAGTTTTCACGTCGTCGAGCTTCTTTTTCCTTTTTGTCTTCTGGGAGATAAGCGAAGTAATGATGTTCTTTATAATCTACCTATATGGGGGCTATGACAGGCGATATGCTGCATTTAAGTTTATCCTCTATTCCCTTGTATCAAGTCTTCTTTTGCTTATTGGAATGATGGTGCTTTACACAAGCATCACGCCACACACCTTTGATATACAAACGCTAATTGCGAACGGCTCTGCTATCCCTGCAGCAAGCCAACTTCTGGTGCTTGCCCTTTTCATGGTTTCTTTCATGATAAAGATGCCGATCTTCCCTCTCCACAGCTGGCTTCCGGATGCGCATACCGAAGCACCGACAACCGGAAGCATGATACTTGCCGGAGTACTGCTGAAATTTGGCGGATACGGCCTCATACTCACTTTCCTGATACTTCCAATAGCTGCTCATTACGCCATTTATATAGCGATGGTATTTGCATTCTCTTCCATCTACGCGGCACTCGTAGCGCTCAGGCAGACGAACCTGAAAAGGGCAATAGCATACACAAGCATAACTGATATGGGCATAGTTGCTGTTGGAGCAGCAGCTTCCAATAGTCTCGGGATAGAAGGTGCGCTCTATTTCATGCTCAGCCATGCGCTTGCAATTTCTATGCTCTTCTTAATAGCCGGAACACTTGATGAGCTCTACGGCACTCTGGAAATAAATAAGATAAAAGGCGTGCTTAATAAATTTCCAGGCATATCGTACCTATTCATCCTGGGCGCCATGGCAGCCGTAGGGCTTCCCCTAACATCTGGTTTTATAGCTGATCTGCTTACATTTACTGGCGCATTCAAAGCCTTCAGGGTGGTGGGGTTAGTGCCTCTTGCAGGAGTGTTCCTGATGGGTGCGCTGCTTTTCTGGCTTTACGAACGCATCTTCCAGGGCGAAAAATACACCAAGCCATATAAGGAGCTCGCGAACAGCGTAATCTATTCGGGCACTTTTCTTATGATAATGTCAATAATCTTAGGTGTGCTGCCTTTTCTGCTGCTTAATCTGAAATAATCTGCAGCCCAACGGGCAGTCATTGACATTCAGTGTAAAGTGCACCTCCCTTCAGCTTCATTAAAAGCGTACATAATATTTTCAGTTATTTAATTCCGACAAGAAGCGCATGGATCTCACGCCTGTTAAGGCCTGAACGCCTTACCATCTTCTTGAATGTATCAAGCACCATGGCCTTATTCCTTATCTTTTTAACGTCAATCATGCGTTCAAAAGAGTTGAAAAGTATCTCTATTTCTGTTTTCTGCGCTTTTTCAGGCTCAGCGGTTTCATACATATTCAATCCCTTTCCTTTAAGGATGTATAAAATTATCGAAAGTGCGTGGGAAATATTTAGCACAGGATATTCCGGGCTGGTAGGTATAAATGCAAGTTTATCGCACTTTTCTATTTCTTCATTAGTGAGCCCTTTGTCATCCCTCCCTATCACTACGCCCAGAGTGCCGGTTTTTCCGGTATTTATCTGCCTAAGAACCCTCTCTGCAACTCCTATTTTTCCGGAATGGTACCCGCGCCTCCATAAGCCGGTTGTGCCTACAACTACCTCACAATCATCGATAGCACTATCGAAATCGTTGTAGATCATTGCACTTTCAAGCAGATCTCTTGCATGTTTTGCATACATAACCGATTTGTTTCCCTTTACATTTGCACGTGGTCTGACAAAGCACAACTGCTTTACCCCAAAATTCTTAGAGACGCGTGCAATGTACCCTATATTTAACTGATATTTGGGCGAGACTATTATGACCTTGATCCTCATGCAATCTATCTATATAAGATACTCCTTATTCCTATCTCTGGTATCTCTATGCTATCTGGCTGCGAGAGAATGAACTCCACCACGTTTGCCACGTCATCGGCTTCAATGGCACCATCCATGCTCTTATCTACGCCTGCCTTTGAAAAGAGGTTTGTCTTTACTTTCGCAGGATAAATCCCGCTTACGCGTATATTGTATCTGTGCAACTCCTCCTGCAGGGACTTAGTGAAACCGTCAAAGCCAAACTTAGTTGCATCATATACGCTCCTTTCGGCCTTCGCATGTTTCGCTGAATGTGAGATTATGTTGACTATAATTCCATATTTCTGCTTTTTCATCAGCGGCACAATCGCTTTTGTTACATATATCTGCCCAAGTAAATTGGTTTCCAGTGTTTTTCTGATCTGTTCCGGATTATTAGCATCTAATTCCCCTTCTATCCACATTCCTGCATTGTTTACAAGTACGTCGATCCGGCCATACACTTTCTCTACTTTTGCAATTATGTCTTTTACACGTTCGTTGTCCGTAATATCGCAGATAAAATATCGCGAATTTTTGATCTCCGAGGAAACGTCATTCAGTTTCTCCTCGTTTTTCGAAACCAGAATCAAGGTGCAATCCCCACGCGCAAGCTTTCTGGCTATGGCCCTGCCTATTCCATCACTTGCACCGGTTATTACTATTACCTTATTCCCCGACATATATTCCCTTTATCCGAATTCATTAGTACTAATAAATAATGATTATTATAAATGCGTTATGGCGAGAAACAGCATATCCCGATTATAAATGGTATTCCCGTTGGGGTGATTTGAACACCCAGCCTGTCGGTTTCTTTCTCGTATTGAACAAGAAACTACGGACTACAGCCGACCGCTCTGCCGTTGAGCTACAACGGGTTTGTAAGAATTATATGTGGGGTAATTATTTATACCTATACATAGCTATAAAAGCATGCCCGGAGGCGACAAGAAAACCAATGCGGCATCAAGCAAAAATCCCAGGCAAGTACCAGCCGTGGATATGCCGGCTAAAGGTGCTGGACAAGCCTTAAAGTATAATAAGCCAATAAAAAGGGAGCGCACCCATGTGCCGCTCTCCATATACTGGATCAAGGACTTCCTGAGAGATTTCGTAAACCACAACTATTTTCCGGATTCTGTGCTTTCTGTTTTTGCTCTGGCAAGTCTTGCACTTGCCTTTCCTTTCTACCCTATTCTGGTCATTGTCCCTATTCTGATAGCTGTTTTTTTCTTATCCCGGTTCCACCCTCTTATCGGCCTCATGCTGCTTTTATTCTCCACCCTGCCTATGCTCATATACCAGGCGCCGTTACTGGCATGGATCTTTACGCTGCTGATTACCATTTCATTGATAGCAGGCTATCGTCACTACAGAACCATAACGCTTGTCTATGCGCTTTTTTCGCTTCCATTCTCGCCGATCGGAGTGATACTAGAGATTCCCACATTTGTCTTCGGAATTCTTTTTGTGGGATTCAAGAGGGGCCTGGTGGTAGCGGCATTGACCATAATACTTGCAAGCGCCTTCTCCGGGCTTACAAACATACCTCTGAATGGCCCAATAATATACAATACCAGCTCTTTTTCTGCTGCAGCTGCAGGGAATCCTGCGCTTCCTTTTCTAGAACCGTCAAGCCCTGCCCCCTCCCTTTATTCATTTCCTTCTGCCCTTGCAAGCATCGGCGGCAAATTCATAAATTTTAAATCCGACGAATATATCTTCAATTCCATTTCGCTATTCATAGAAGCAATCTATGTTAATATCTTTACCGTAGTTGTACAAATGCTTGTCTGGCTTTTCGTTGTCTTTACAATCAGCTCGTATGTGATAAAGAGCAGGTCGGCATACAAAGGCGCTGAGGCAAGCATCTACTCGATAATAATACTTATAAGCTATTTCGCATTGGCTTTCTTCCTTAGATATGCATCAGACTTCAATGTCTGGATAAGCTTTATAATTACTCCGCCATTCATCCTTGCCCTCGAATTCAACGACATAAAGGTCGTAAGGGCCTTGGAGGTGATGAAGCAGGACTTCCTCGGAAAATTCGGCGAAGCCTTCGAGGAGTTGGCGAATGGTTCGAGAGAAACTCTGGATGATATCGGCAATTACGAAGAAACCAAGGAAGAGCTGAGGAATGCTGTGCTCGCGCCTATCGAGCACAGGGAGATCGCCGGTGCATACAACATCAAGCCTGCAAAGGGCATACTCCTCTTCGGGCCTCCGGGCACCGGCAAGACCCTGATAATGAGGGCACTTTCAAACGAGATAAGAGCCAGATTCTTTTATGTTAAGACCTCCTCCATACTTTCCCCATATTCTGGCGAAGCAGCGCAGGCGCTCTCCAAGATCTTTACGATGGCAAGAAAGCATGCGCCGAGCGTCTTATTCTTTGATGAGATAGACGGGATAGCAGCAAAGAGGGATGCGCAGGAAAGTGACAGCAGCAGGCAGCTTCTTTCAACGCTCCTGTCAGAAATGGACGGATTTCAGAAGATAGAGGGTGTTGTGGTAGTCGGATCTACCAATGTGCCGCAGATGCTCGATCCCAGCATAATGAGACCCGGGCGCTTTGACAAGGTCATATACATGTCTTTGCCAGATGAGCATGGCAGGGAGCAGATCTTTATGAAATGTGCAGAGAAGTACCCGGTAAGCAATACCTTCGACTACGAGAAGCTCGCCCAGGCAACAAGCAGGTTTTCAGGCGCGGACATAGCTAATGTCATGGCAGAATCAGCAAGGATGGTCTCTGAAATAGCAATAAAGAACGTGAAGGTGCTTAAGATAAACACTGCAGACGTTCTGTCAGTGATAAAGGCAACCAAACCGTCAACATCGCTTTCTCACGTGGCAGAGTACGAAAGATTCAAGCTTGATTACGAAAGGAGGATGCATCCTGAAAGACAGGAAAAAGATGAAGAAGGCGTAAAATTCAGCGAAGTGATAGGCCTTGCGGAGGTCAAGAAAGCAGTAAGGGAAGCGATAGAGATACCGCTCCTGCATCCTGAGCTGATAAAGAAGTATGGGATAAGCAGGATATCCGGGATATTGATTTTCGGGCCTCCGGGCACCGGCAAGACTATGCTTATGAATGCAGTGGCAAATGAAATAGGCTCATTTCGGATGATCAGAATATCCGGAACAGATCTAAGCAAGCAAGGGCTGGAAAAGGCGACAGCGGCGCTAAAGGAGACATTCGACAGGGCCAAGGAGAATGCGCCTGCGGTAATCTTTATAGACGAGATAGACTCAATCATACCTGCCAGGGAGGATGCAAGCGAGTTCAGCGTTCAGCTGACAAGCGAGTTCCTGCAGGAGATGGACAGCGCAAAAGATATAGATGGCATAGTCGTGGTGGGCTCTACAAACAGGCCAGACTCAATAGATCCGGCAATGCTGCGCCCCGGGCGCTTTGACAAGATAGTTTTCGCACCTCCGCCCAATAAGGAGGAGAGGGCAAAGATTTTCGAGATAAATCTTACTAAAGTGCCTATCATGGGCGGGATAGATTTCGAGAAGCTTGCAGAGGAGTCTCAGGGCTATACCGGTGCAGATATAGTCAATGTCTGCCGCCAGGCAAAGATGAACGCGCTGGAAGCTGCGCTTGACAGTTCAAAAGAAACGCAGATTACGATGCAGGATATCGAAAAGCTAATAAAAGCAACAAAGCCTTCTGCACCTACTGTGGTTATAGGCAGATACCTCGCCTTCCTCTCCACCCATTCAAGAGGCTGAAGCCTCATTTTCTCTTCCTGCCACCACGCATTATTTCAGAAGATTTTATATAGGCATAAAGTATCATGGCTATTAACACAAGTATGCCGAAGGAGTAAATAGGTGTGGTGTAGTCCCTATATAAATTTGTAAAATAATTCAAAACCTCCGCTTCCATCGATTCAGTAGTAATGTAGCTAAAAGAGAAATCCGTAAGCGGCTCTCCCTGAAACCACGAGAACTCAGTAACATTCGAGTAATTGCCCAAGAAGTTCGGCGCAGGCATGTCCGGCAATGGATATACTGAAACCGCATACGAATCTCCGGGTATTATTATATTAAGCCTTGTGTCGTATTGGAGGATTTCTCCCGAGCCGGTATGGTTGAAATCAAGTACACTGTCATTGAATGTATATTCAAATTTTCTGGGTGCAATGTCACGTACGGATGTCGCGTTGTTTATGTAATAATCCATGGTCAGCAAAGCGTAGCCGCCATTTCCGTTTTTGGACGGCACGAAAGGACCAGGCAGGAACTTAAAGCCATATATGCTGCTGTTTGGAGAAGTGAGATGTTCTCTTAGATTAGTGGTGCCTATCATGTTCTGCCAATAGTTAAGGGTAAGATCTATGGCACTTCTGGTCTGCACATACTGGTTTATGGAAGTATTGCTTATGTACAGGTCATAGTTCTCTACCACATGCGCACTCTGGTTGCTGTTAAGCGAGACGGTAACGTTTACGTAGGTGACGTTGTAATATGCATGGGAAACTGCAAACATGGCCCATGCAGAAAACACAAGAACGAAAGCGGAGATGCCTTTCAAATTGACCCCTAATATAGATTGTAAGGCTCTATTTAAATATATTTTTATACATAGGCGCCAGGGTGTCTGCCTATGGGGCTTTTAGCTGCCAGGCCCAAGTCACAAAGATATTTAAACATTAATAGGGATATATTTCTCATAATTCAGCGAGAAATATTTTACTCCTACAGGTAAATACAATGAAGGCTAATCTTGAGAACAAGCTAATTGCAATAGTCAGGGTCAGAGGCAGAGTTGGCGTAAGGCGCAACATAACCGAAACCCTGAACAGAATGAACCTAAAGCGCGTCAACAATATGGTGCTGCTATATGGCTCAAAATCAAACCTCGGAATGCTCAATAAATGCAACAATTTTATAACTTATGGTGAAGCGAATGAAGAAACCCTGGAAAAGCTCTTCAGCAAGAGAGGTATAAAGATAAGCAAGGAAGACTTAAATGCACTTGCAACCGGTAAGAAAAGCATGAAGGAAGTTACAGGAGAAGTGCCGCTAAGAATGCACCCTCCAAGGCACGGCTATGAAGGCACGAAGATAGGTTTTAATGCAGGCGGGGCTTTGGGATACCGCGGAGAAAAGATAAACGAGCTTATAAAAAGAATGTCCTAAATGTGTTTACTATGGTAGTAAGAGCAAAAAAGAGGAGCAGGAAGTATTTGGGAAATAGGAGCTGGGGTGCAGGAAACATAAAGAACAGGCGAGGCGGAGGAGACAGAGGGGGCGTAGGCAGGGGCGGAGTCAAGCACAAGTTCTCGCATAAAGTAGTGTATGAAAAAGACACAATCGGTTCACACGGATTCACGCCGTTCAGGAAGCGCAGGCTAACTGAGATTAATCTGGATTCTATTCTACAATCTGTAAAAGGCGATAGCAAAGAGATATCGCTACCAGGCTACAAGGTACTCGGCGGAGGCTCAATAACCTCCCCGATATCAATAAAGGCGGCATCTTTCTCCAAAAAGGCGATTGAAAAGATAAAGGCAGCGGGCGGCGAGGCTATAAAGCTATAGCCATTCAGTGTAATTTATGAAACTTAATATAGCATTCTACACTGATTCATATCTGCCTGCCACGGATGGTGTGGTAACCTCCATACTCGGGGTCAAGAAAGAGCTAGAATCAAGGGGCCATAATGTATATATCTTCAGCACATACAACATAAGCGCATATAAGAAAAAATATTCAAATAACAAGGTATTTCTATACCCTGGTGTTCCATTCAGGCAGTATCCCCAGTATAATGTTGCCATATTTCCGTACAGCTCTATGATGAAGCTAAGAAATATAGATGCAGATTTAGTACATGTGCATACGCCTTTTATGATGGGCTTTGCAGGAGTGCTAAACGCCCGCGCTCTCGGAAAGCCGCTGATAGGCTCATTCCATACAATGATAAACAACAAGGAGCTGATAATGCAGTACTATCCAAAAAATAAGTATCTAAAGGAATTTACCGGCAAATACCTTTGGAGTTACGTGACTTTCTTCTACAAAAGATGCGATCTGACCATAGCCCCTTCAGAAGCAGTAAGGAAGATACTGCTGCGTGATGGAGTCGAGAGGACCGAGGTGGTACCGAACGGCGTAGACCTTAAAATCTTCAATCCCAAGGTAAATGGAAATGGGTTAAGGCAGAACCTAGGCATAAAAGGCAACGAGAAAATGATACTTTACGTGGGCAGGCTAAGCAAAGAGAAGAAGCTAGAGGTTCTGCTTAAGGCGGCAAAAATTCTCTCCAGAAAAGGCGATATGAAAGTTGTAATAGGCGGGTCCGGGCCAGCAGAGATGTATTACAAGAGCCTCGCACTCCGGCTAGGCCTTAACAATGTCATTTTCATGGGCAAAGTGCCCAAGGAAATGCTGCCAAAGCTTTATGCTGCTTCCGATGTCTTCTGCCTGCCATCTACATTCGAGACGCAGGGCATAGTCTCCATAGAGGCAATGGCAATGGGCAAGCCGATCGTCTGCGCAGATTTCATGGCCCTCCGGGATCTCGTAATAGACGGAACAAACGGCGAGAAATTCGAACCAGGCAATTATAGGGCGTGTGCAAGGAAAATAGAAAAGGTTTTAAATAATCCTAAGCCATATATTAAGCACGCAGTGAATACGGCGATGAAGTTTTCTACGGAAAAAGTCGCTACTGAACTCATTGATGTTTATAAAAAGGCTTTAGAAAATAGGCGATTTACTGGAAGAGAAGGATACCAGCGTAGAGAATGAAGAGCCAAAAAAAGCAATTGAGCCAGCCACAGCTACAGACTCCAAACTGCAGCCAGAAGAGAAGCCTGCGCAAAGCGCTTCCAAGGAGGAAGCAAAGGAGGCCAAACCTGAGAAGCCTCTCACCGAATCGCAGCAGATAGCAAGGGATATAGAAGAGCAGAAGAAGAAGCGGATCGGGATCATAGAAAATATAAAGAGGTACAGAAGAAGGCTCTCATACAAGCTTGCAGAACAGGAAGCTACCAAGAAGCTTTCAGAGATAAGCAAGAAGAATACTAAGAACATAGGATATTTAAGGAGAAGAAAGGAGAATATAGAGTTCAGGATAGCTACAGAAGCATATACACTTGAAGCCGAGAAAGAGCTCATAAGGAAGAAGAATGAGATAGAGGCTGAACTTGACGAAGCCATAAAGAGCTACCGGCTTGTCAGGAAGGCAGAGTTTATAGCCAGTGATATAGACTACCTGAACAAGAAGCTTGACGAGTCAGGCAAGGAATTGGAAGGCATAGAAAAGACGCTTGACGATCTTTATTCTAGGCTCAGGAAATTGAATGGCTATGAAAAGAGAAGCCAGGTCCAGAGGCAGCAGAAGCATGTTGCGATCGAACCAAAGCATGCGGAGATAAGCTTCGCAGATATAGCCATCATAAAGGATAAGAAGGAAGAGAAGCCTGAGGATGAAGACGGTGCTTGATTGAAGCTCACCTTTTATGGAGCAGCATCAGAAATAGGTAGGAGCTGCATAATGCTCGAGAGCAATGATGCGAGGGTGCTTCTCGATTGCGGGGTTAAGATAGGCAGGGCAGACGAATATCCCATGATAGAGGATGCAGACCTTGCCGGGATAGATGCAATAATAATCTCCCACGCGCATCTGGACCATTCAGCCTATCTTCCACATGTTTTCTCCACGGGCTATAACAATCCCGTCTACTCCACAAAGCCGACAATGGAGCTAATAAATATACTGGTTACTGATTATCTGCGCATCTCTGAGCCTGAAAACGTTGAGAAGACCGGATTACAAGACATGCAGAAGCACTTCAGGCTGGTAGAATTCCATCAGGAGTTCAATGTTAAAGACCTCACAATAAAGCTTGTGCCTGCAGGCCACATCCTGGGCAGCGCAATGATAGAGGTAAGCGACGGCAAGCAGAAGCTTATCTATACTGGAGACATGAATATGAGAGGCACAAGGTTGCTTGAGCCTGCGTATACGCAGCTGCTGCATGCTGACACGCTTCTGATGGAAAGTACTTATGGCGGCGATACCGATATGTTTCCTTCAGAAAAAGTGATAATAAATCAAATGATAGGAAGCATAAAGGAAACCGCTTCAAGCGGAGGAAAGATAATAATACCCAGCTTCGGAGTCGGCAGAGCTCAGGAGATGCTCCTGCTCCTTGACGATTACATGAAATCAGGGCAGATACCTCCTATGCCAATTTATGCAGATGGCATGATAAACAAGGCTATGCGTATCCACCGGCACAATGTAATCTATTGCAGGGAAGAGCTTCAGAAAAGGATCTTGCTCAATGATGACGATCCATTCAAGAGCAAGAACTTTATCCAGGTCGGTACCGTGGCAGAGAGGAAAAAAGTCATGACGGAGAAAGAGCCTAGCATAATAGTCACGACAAGTGGCATGCTAACCGGTGGGCCTGTGCTCAAATACATGGAAAGGCTGGGCGCAGATCCAAACAACAAGGTGATTATAGTCGGATACCAGGCTGAAGGGACCAGGGGGAGAGAGCTGGTGAACGGAAGCAGGAAAATAAGGGTAGGGCCTAAGCTTGTTGATGTAAATCTAAAAGTAGAGCAGTACCACCTTTCTGCCCATTCGGACAGGCAGCAACTCGTAAGCCTGGTAGGTAAGGTGGAAGGCCTTGGCAAAGTAATTCTCATACATGGTGACAAGGCAAAGTCCAATGAGCTTGCAGAGGCAATCAGGAAGGATCACGAAACAAGTGTGCCTGCGCTTAAAGACGAGATAACAGTAGGCTAAACTGTCTTCTCTATAACAAAGGAATTAAAGCTCCTCGGCTCTTCTGGGAATTCGGGGCTGCCTTCATAATGCCTTTCTATGTTAAAAACCTGCGGCCCCTGGTCATAATCTACATCTATTCTGCTTATGAACTCTTCAATTGAAGAGTCGCTGCCTTCGGCATAGATCTGAACGCTTCCGTCTGCCGCATTTCTTACCATTCCCACGATTCCACACTTTACGGCAACGTTCTTTACAAGATTTCTATATCCTACACCCTGCACCGCGCCATGCACTATAAGAAAAACCTTCATTATACCCGCTTTTTCCCCAACCCTGCAGAGACTATCTCAAATTCCTGATCTATGGAAAGTAAGCCGGTGTTCAGGACAATATGGTAAATTGAAGAGTCACGATAATCCTTTCCGAATAGGTCCTTTCCTATCACGCATTCGTCTTCCTCTCTTTTTTCCAGTATACCCTCTATCTCTTCCATAGTTTTTCCAGAATACTCCTGCCTGCCGGAAACCCTCCTTGCCCGCAACTTAAGATCCGCATCCAAAAAGATCTTGAGGCATTTATCATCACTGTATATTGCAGCGTACCTAGAATCCGCTATAACGCCTCCTTTCTCAATCAGTTCCTTTGCTAGTCTATCCATCTCCATATTGTCTTTGCGGCTGCTGCCTCTCCAGAAATCTTCAAAAGGAATATTCCTATTCGGATACAGCTTTGCCCATTTCTGCCGCCACAGTTTGCCGATGGAATGGATCTCCAATCCATACTCCTGTTCAATTAGCTTTGCAAGGGCAGATTTACCTGAAGCAGGAGTGCCGGATAAAATTACACTTTTGTACAACAACATGCTCCCCATTTCAAACTTCTTCCATGTCTTATTTAAAACTTGGCAAAGCCAGCGCAGCAAATTTAAATGGAGACAGCTAAGCTGCGTCTTCTGGTCCTTTTCCATCCCTGATTGACGGAATAGCATTGGCGACTACTGCCCTGAGAGTTGATGGCGCTTTCTCATGCAGCTCCAATATGCCTTTCGAAGAGATAAAAGCCCCCTCTGCGTCTCTGATTCCGAATCTAAGGGCGCCTGGAGCAGAAGTACGCGGGTTCAACTTTTCAACCTCAGTTGCCATCCTGAGCACGGAAGACAGCAGCCTGTCAATCTCTGCCTTTCTTCCGGCAGTCTCTTTTCTACCAAAATTACCTACAATAACTACATCTGCCATACAAACACACTTCCAATAATCCTGTTATATCTATTTAAGACTTATCTGTGACAGGGCCGTTCAAAGCTTCTGGAGTGCAGGCATTATATACCGAATGGGGAGGTATCAAGTTCAGATGCTGTGGCATCCTTTTGCCGTTTTAAATTTTATGAAGGCACTATAGTCAAAAGAAAACAGGATAGCTGCCCAGTCAAACTGTCAAATGCTCATGAAAAGCAAAGGTCAGAGGCAGAAAAGCTATAAAGCATATAAGAAAAATTGATTATGTCAGGTCTGTGGCTACTTCCAAGGAAGAATGCGTAATATTCATGGCATGCGGCGCTTATCTGCCAGCCCTGCGCTTGGCAGCATCGACCATGGTTTCTATTTTCTTGTTTAAGATAAGAAGCGACGTGCCCACAACAATCACGAGAACACCAACATAAAGAAGATTGGCAGGTTCAGATGCCTGCCCATCTTCAATAAGCCAGCCAAGCAGCGAGACTAAACCTGCCGTAATCCAGCCAATCCCTGCAATCAGAACATCCTTGTTCATTAAACCTGATGTCTTATGCACATAGGATAAATATAACCCTCGCTTCTAAGCATCGCTTCGGTTTCAGTCAAATCCAGGAAACCCAAGTCGAGTAATCGTCTTTCTACTAGCAACGAATCCCTACCATTCCATTTAAAAACCATATTTTACATCTTATTGACTGTGATAAAATGGCAATCCAGAGTATATCGACTAAGGACGAAAAGGGAGGGAGGGGGCGTCTTTATTACGAGGCAGAAATCGAGAGGCCGCATATGAGGCATTATGGCAATCCTATATTAAAGGGGGAGATCGCTGGCGACGATATAAGCAAAGTAGCAAAAACATTGGCAAGAGATCACAACAGCCCACTGGCAAGGGTAATCAGAGTCGCATTATACAGCGATCCGGAAAGGACACGCAAAGTGCACGAGCATATTCCTGCAATGCACAGGGATTAATCCTGCGCCGGATAAGCAGATCCCAGATGACTGCGCATAGTATTTAGGAATTTTATAATTGGCTTGTCGGCCTACTGAGATATGGCTGCTAAGGGAAAAGAAGGTAAAGAAAGCAGACTCCATTGCAATAAAAACTAAGGCATACAATTAAGAGGGGGGCGTGGCAAAGGCATCTGCTGAGAAGACAAATCCGAACTTCAATGCCTGGGTTTCTACAACTGCAGATTCTGCGATTACCGGAATATTCTGTACGAAAACAGTGCTTGCCATCTAACTACATAATAGCCAGGCTTCAATTCAATATGCCTGAGTTCCGGCTGAAGCAAGAGGATAATATGCATCTGCAGAAGGCTCCTAGGCCCAAGCCACAGAGGCGCAAAGGGTTAACCTTACAAGCCAATTCCGTATCATACGGGGAAACGCATAAAAGAAGAAGATATTAAAGCTATTCAAAGTAAAAGATAAAATCAATTATTGTTGTTTATGAACAAAAAGCAAATGAAGAATAATGCAGCAAAAACATGCCTTTCGATAAACAAATTAATTTCTAAGAAAGACATTGCTTTGGGCATTTTTATAACGGCCATTTTATACAGTTTTTATATCCTTTCAGTAACAACTGCTTCATACTTATATCAAAATGCCGATTTATATAAGCTGTCACTATTCGCATCAGGGGTGTCGCCATATTCTATACTGCCTTGGCAAGCGCCTTATCCGCCGCTATATTTTATACTTTGGATAATGCCATACCTCCTAATAACCTCGCTATTGCATAATCCTGCCCAGATATATCTGGGTTTCAAGGCCTTTTCCCTTATTATTATATATTTTGTTACATTTTTAGTCTACAAAAGCCTAACCTCCCTTAAAGTAAATAAATACAAATCTATTTTTCTATCCGCAATTTTCCTTATTTTTGCACAAGACACATTAAGGATTCTTACAGGAGATTCATTGGGCATATTGCTCCTGGCCTTCGGAACCTACCTATTCATAAAAAGAAAAAACTTTCTGGGAGTTTTATTTGTCACAATGGCGGTTTTGTTTAAAATTCACCCGATAATCGGGCTTATCCTAATTATTGTAGCACTTCTAAGAAATTCTAAAAGGGATTTTTACAAATCAATTTCAATTGTTATAGCGGCCATAATAATATTTTTTATCATTCCAATGGCCGTCATTTCAAATTCTTTTTCCTCATTTATAGGATTTGAATCAAATGCATTGCAATTTTATACATTTAATATATATTCTGGAATATTCGGTCTGTTGTCATCTACACTATCCCTAACCAATCCACTGACATCTTCCTTGGCAACCTTAATTGACGAAGTGTGGATCGTAACCACTATGGCGGCTATCATATTATTATCGTTCAGTATATTGAAAAAGGAGAAATTTAAGAATGCAAAATTAACAGACATTTTGGCCATCGGGCTGTTGGTCTGGCTACTGTTGCTTAAGCAGACGTTACCTTACTATTACATCTGGCCACTCGCAGTTCTTATTTCAGGTAACAGAATAAAAAGTGCGGCATTTCTTATAATAGGCAATCTTCTAGGTTCGGTTTTATTTTACTATGCTATCAGTCTCTTAGGGAGCACGTCAACCATAAACTATGCCTTGCCTCCTCCGGTAAATGTATCGTTATGTTTCTTGGTAGGGGGTATCCTATTCGCGATATTCGATATACTTGCAATAAGGCAGATTATTGTAGAAATAGACACGGATAACTTCGGCCGCCAATAATATCTGTTTTTTCACGAGCTATTAGAGGTTGCACTATAATACTGCCAACATTAAACGGACAAGATACTGCCATTTCTTGATAAACGGCAATTTCATAGCCGAGCGATATGCATACGTCACGGAACCGTGAATTAAGGTATATCTGATGAGATCTTATTACTCTGTCTTTGGTCATATTTTAGGGTTCAATCCGCCGCATAAAATAA
>JAJZLT010000036.1 GCA_021803245.1 Microcaldota archaeon | reverse complement strand
AACTCAGAGAGATGAATGGCCGTAAAGTGGGTAGACCTTTTCATTTTCCCGAATCGTTTATGAAATGGCAGGAAGTATGGCACCAGTTTGTAGATTATCGAGGGTTGGAGGGTATTGCAAGGAAACTCTCAAGATTCAGGTTGATTCCAGAGTATGACGATTATACTACTGTGTGGTACCGTATACATAAAATGAAACCAGAGATTATACTGCCAGAATATGATGAATTGGACTTAGGAAGTGACGGCTCAGGATTGAAGAGTAACAATGCGGGTCAGTACAGGGTTTTCAAATATGGGGAAAGAACTCGAAAGAAGTATCTTATTGTGGTGATAACTGCAGACGTCAAACATAAGAAATTACTTGCTGTGAATGCGCACATAGAGGGAGAAGGTGATGATGAACCCAAAATTGCAATGGGGCATACGAGAAAACTGATAAGGAAAGGGAAGAAAATAGGTGGCTTCTATGGCGATGGAAAGTTTGACACAAACGATACATTCGATGAACTGGATCGTTATGGTATAGAACCGAAAATACCAATTCACATAAATGCGTCGGTAAGAGGCAGTAGGCCTGCAAGAAGGAAGGAGGTGTGGGAACAATTTGGTCTGCCCAGAATCCGGGGCGCAAGGCATTATGGGGATAATGAAAAGAAGAGGAGGGAAATGCAAAATAAATGGAGAATAAAAGTGAGGCATGGGCTGAGATGGCCGTGCACAGAAGGAATCTTCTCCGCAGTAAAAAGGAAATACGGAGAGAATATTGTTAGCAGAAAAAAGATCAACATGATTGCAGAGGCAATTCAGAGATTCTGGGCGTATGATACTGTATGTACTTCCGCCCTTCAAAAAATGTGAAGGAATTTTGGACCTTTGGTATCATATTTGATCTGATTCCCCAAAACGGTAATTATTCAACTGAGCAGGCGTGTTATGTATATAAACCTTTTATGGGAGTCTTTACAGCCTTGTCGATGTAGAGAACTTCATGGAGGCACAGGGAATCGAACCCAGCTCTTCACCGTGTAAGGGTGACGTCCTACCAATAGACTATGCCTCCCTATTTTTTTTATCTTGAATGCCGTTTGCAAAAAGCTTCAATTCTGCCTATTGCGGTTTCCAGAATCTCTTTTGGGGGCAGAGAAACTATTCTTATGTGTCCAGGGTCTCCAAAACCTGAGCCCCTTGTTACCTGAACGCACTCCTCTTCCAGGAGCCTGTCTACAAACTCCTTGTCATCCTTTATCTTGAGCATCTTCATATCCAGTTTTGGAAAGATATAAAATGCACCGCTCGGCTTAACAGTATTCATATACTTGCTTTCATTTATAAGCCTTGAGGCAAAGTTAACCCTGCCTGCTATCTCATTTACCATGCTTCTGACAGCCTGCTGGTGAGCAACGACATTCCTGAGGCCTGCAGCAACCGCGTACTGGGCAGGCGTATTTGAAGAAAGCCTCACACGCGAAAGATTCTTTGCCTCTGCATTCATCTCCAGTGACCTCTTGTCTTCCTCAGGTATTATCATGTAGCCGATTCTGAAGCCGGTGGAATCAAGAACCTTCGATGAACCATTAAGTATCATGTGCGGCACTCCCTTCGCTATCTTCGAAATGCTGGTAAAAGCAGCGCCGTTATACACTATTTCGTCGTAGATCTCATCGCTTACCAGTATCATCCCGTAATTCTTGGACAGCTCGACTATCTCTTTGAGAACCTTCAGGTCCAGCACGGTGCCGGTAGGATTATTCGGGTTGGTTATTATAAGGTACTTTGCCTTCCTCTTTCTCTTTATACTCTTTTTAATGCTCTTTTCCAATCCGTCCAGATCTACATTCCAGTTATCCTTCTCACTGTATCTTTCAAGTATGGCTTTGCCTCCATAGAATTCAAGGTCCGGAAGATATTGCGTGTAATACGGCCTGAAGATGACTGCCTCGTCGCCGCTGTTTATCAGCATCGAATTAAGGAAGAGAAGGGCTTCGCTCACTCCCTGCGTTATCGTTACCTTGCCCGGGTTAAAATTAATTCCGTATAAGCGCTTGTATCTTGCAGAAACTGCCTCCTTCAGCTCATGTATTCCTGTAGCGTCGGAGTAGCCTGTCCTGTTCTCCTTCAGTGCTTCAATGTAGGCATCTATTATGTATTCCGGGGTCTTGAAATAGGCGGGCGGATCTCCCCTGTTCATTTTTATTACCTGCCTGCCAGACCTTATTATCTTGTCTGCAAGCACATCGTCTTCTTCCAGAGCATTAATCGCATACCTGCCTCTACTCGACAAAAATGCCATTCGAATCATTTCACATAAAATGCAGAGCTATTTATTACTTGCGCCTTCGGTTTAGCCTCAGCATTTCTCCAATGCCTGCTATCAGGCTGCCTATGCCAATTACTCCAACAACCAGCAGCACTAGCACTGTTGATATGCCTATGGAGCTAAGATTCGGTATAGGGTTGCCTGTGCTCACCGCAAACGCATCTATAGCAGGAAAGAATACAATAAGCGCACCTATTGCTGCAAATGCTATCCCGCCATAAAGAAGCGTTCTTCCGGCAGTCTTTCTTCCAACGTATTTTATCTGGTTCTCGCTCAGCTTTCTGACCCTTGCAAAATTAGCAAATACTGCCCCAAATATTATCTGCATCGTCATCGTCCCAAGCCCAAACATGACTCCGGGCAATGGTGCATATATAAGGCCGGGAACCTGCGGAGCCAAGATAAATGTTATAATTGTTGCATATGCCCCAAAACCAAAGCCCGCTATCAGCCCGTGGATTATGGCTACCTTGGGCTTTACATCGTGCATCGGGGTGCGCTCTGATTTTCCGGAATGGTGCTCGCTTCTGAGCAGCTTGTCGAAAGGTATATGTAGCCCAAGCTTTTTATCCAGTATATATGTTCCTACTACTGCCATTGCGACGCCAACAAGTATATACACCGGGCCATCAAGGTTGTATGTCCTGTAGAAGGCAGCCAGCCCGATAAAGCCAAGAGTGGTAAGAAATGCCCTCTGGGCTGTGAAACCAAGAGAGAAGGAGAACCCTGCCTTCATTCCCTTGCGTGTGCTATAGCTGCCAATTGCGTAACTGAATGTAATGGGCCAAGTGTGTTCATCGGGAGTGATTCCATGCAAAATGCCCAGCACAAATGCTATAGTAAGTATCTCTGCCAGTGTAAGCCCCGCCGGCGGATTAAGTATAAATGACAGGCTAAACTGGGGAAATGCATAATGAAATGCCATGATCCCGCTAACCAGTATAACTATTATTGTTCCAAGTAAAAGCACATATTTTCTTGCGATCATGAACATCGGCCCAGATAAATTATTAAGTAATGATATATATGTTAATAACTAAATATTAATAAATATTGCTATATAAGTTAATAATCAGGAACTGCATGGAAATACTAAGCATCTCAATGGATAAGAATTCCCTTGCGCAGCTTGAGCAGATACAGAAACGACTGGGGTACAGCAGCAGGTCGAAGATGCTCCGCAATGCTGTGCTCAGCCTGATAAAGGACTACGAGACGCTCGACTCGCTGAAGGGAGATGTAGAGAGCGTATTTGTACTCGTATATAAAGATACTGAGAAAAACAACGTTTCGGATCTGATACACAAGTTCAGGGAGGCCATAGAGACGGACATGCACCACCATCATCCCGGCACGGGCATAGACATACTGACACTTAATACTACAGCTGAAAAAACAAGGGAATTTTTCAATCTCGTAAAAAGGAATAAGTGTGTATATTCGGTCAATTACTCTATCATTAGCAAAGGCAAATAAGAACGTACTTTAAAAAGGCAGGATTCATAAACGAATAAAAGGTTCCTAATAATTGGGCTTTGAACAGCCTAACGGTTCTGCTTTTTCAGGCCCAGCTTTTTTTCGAAATTGTGCAGTCTCATCTTCTGATACCTGAGTTCGGTAAAGTACAGCTTGATATCCCCGTTCATCCTCATTCTCTTCACGGATCGCATAAATGCTTTTAATGGCATTCTTATTACCCTTATCTTCTCTCCAGGGTCAAGCTTCTGCTTCGAGTGACTGGTGCAGTTCAAGGCTGCATAGAGATAGAATTTATAGCTCAGCTTGCCTCCGTATGCAAAGGTCTTAAGTGATATCCAGTTTTTCGCAGTGATTCCTGCTTCTTCGAGCAATTCCCGTTTTGCAGCTTCAAGAGGATGCTCGCCCTCTTCTATCACTCCGCCAAACATATTTATCGAAGGCGTCATTTCGGGCTGCTCCTCCTTTGCAAGAAGCACTGCGTTATCCATTATGCATAGGATTTGTACCACTGAAGGACGCTCCGCCCTTTCGAAAGTTGCATAGCTGCCATCATACAGCTTCTGCCTCCATTGGTATATCCTGTATATTTCTCCTCTGAAGACTATTTTTTCTTTTCTTCCCATTTTACTGCACTATTTACCGATTAGTTTGGCATCTTCTATAAAATAAGCCCCTGAAACTCCATTCCATTCTGTCCTTGCCTTGACAACCTGTATGCGTTTTTTAAATAATGGCGCATTTAATACAAAGCTTTCAGCTTCGCCACCCTCAAAGAGCATATTAACTCCATATTTTCTATTGACATCCTGAAGGCGCATTATTATATCAGTGTCTATCCTTTTACCCAGGAAGGCCTGGTCCATACCTTCCGCTGATACAGAAGTTATTATTGCCTCAAAATCGCGTGCAAGCTCATCAAGCTCTTTAAGAGGGTCTATGTGCCAGAGCGGCGCAGCATGCTCTATTCCGAGCTCCTTGCATATTCTGTTTATCCTGCTGGCCTGGTATTCGCTGTATGTCGCGCCAGTTACAAGCATACTCACCCTATTCTCTGCAAGCGATTCCCTTAGATCGTCCAGTTCCCTTTCTTTCTCCCCTTCTGTGCTTGAAAAAACCTGCTTTATACCGAGAGCTTCTGCCTGGAGCTTCGTGTAACGCAGATTGGGGTAATGAAACATGTAGCTGTGCTCATTTTTGCTTAGCATGGTTATCAGTAGATCTATTTCAATCCCTTTCTCTGCCATTTTGTGCAGTGCAAGAGTAGAGTCCTTTCCGCCGCTATACAGGACAGCATTTACCATCAAACCACAAAACCGAAAATATGCCGAGCAGGGCAGACCCGCTTCCAGGCTTATATGATGCTTAAATGAATGTAAATAATATATATCCCAGTGTGTTGGGCTCTTTGTAAGCAGAAAATAGAAGTATAAAAGAAATTGTGAAGGCGTGAAGGCGCTTTGCAAGAGGGATTAATTTATGCCATATCTCCAGGGAGGCCCTGAAAAATGTAATCGAAATTCTTATCTTTATTAGTTAGTTTCTGCCATATCGGGCAGATGCCAGCATATGCAGATACAAGGAAGTAAGCCAGCAAGACCTGCCCGATTTATATTGGCTGCGGAAGTGCAAGCTGCTCATTGGACACAAGATTGAAACATGGTAAATCCTTCAAAATGCGGCTTCAATCTCCGAAAATACAGAAATAGCACCCAGAAGCCACTTTATAGAAAACTTTTAAATATCAAACCCTTCAGAAAGAAATTATACGTGTTGCCCATGCAAACCGTGCGACCGCGCGAAGGTTCACCTGTGGTAGGTGTAGTGAACCGCAAGGATGATTTTGGAAGGATAGCCTTATCAAATGCTCTGCCTGGAATGACAAGCCTATACTCCAGTCTGCGCAGCAGCGGGATCGAATTCGAAATGGTAGGCTCTGCCCTGTACGGTACGCGGCTTTCTGTGCCTAGGTCATTTGAAGAAGAGCGCACTGTAAGCTTAATCGTGGATGTATTTTTCAAAGGATCTAACTCCAATTTAAAAGCTACCGTAAAAAGAGAGGGGTGGGCACAGATAGATGCGAAACAGTTCTTTTCCATTACCTTTATTGATGATGAAGGCATGCCCAGGATTGCGCCCAGTGCTTTAAGGCAGATGATGTTTGTAAGCGACAGGTCGGACTTTGCTTTAAGTGTCGTGCAGGTTCCATCTGAATTCTATGCTGCAAGAAGCGGGGCTGTCAGGGTGATACCTTTTAGCAGAGTTCCAAGGCCGGCAGATACCGTTGTATTCAAGCTACTCAGGGGAAACCAGCAGGACCAGGTAGACCTAACAAATCTGGCTGTTGCAGAAAACAACTTTGCATCCCTACTTGGAAGCCACGGAGAGAAGATGGACAAGAAGATGCATGAAAAGGCCAAAAAAAGCGGGTGGATAGATAGTTTTGAAAAGAAAGTTTCGCATCTCATAGAGAATGTTATGCTTAAATCGAAGGAGACAGAAACAGGCCTGCACATTAACACTAACTTGGATGTCCTGGGGTCTATACACGAAAGTGCAGTTAGACTCTCCGAATACATTAAAAACAAGGAGCATTAGAAGTGGCGATGACACCATAAGACTTAAATAGGAAAAATGCCGCTTTTAAATAGATGGAAACTACTCGCAAGGTAGCATTAGAAATTAAAAAAGATAAGCAGGGTTTACGCCTTGGAAACAGCTTGCCAGACACCCTGTTTTTTTTCCCTAGGCCACACGAAGGAGCCAAGGTATTGGCAGTAATCAACAGAAAGGATTCATTTGGCACTATACCGCTTAGAGTGTCTGTGGAAATAGGGAGAGAAGTCTTCCAGCTGCTGAACGACAAACATATACCATATTCCCCAATAGGAGCATCCGCATTTGGGATTGGAATTAACCTGCCGCCCTCGTACTTGAATTCGCGGGCAACCAGCAATCTATTCGATATACAAGTGCCTAAAGAATTTGCCGAACCGACTACCATGGCACTCAGTGGCGCCGGATGGAACAAAAAAAATGCGATTGACTACTTTTCTGTCACATTTGAAGATGCAGAAGGGAAGAAGCAGACCGTGCCAAGCATACCTGGCCAGGGACTCTTTTCCAAGAAGCAGAAAGGCCGTAAACTTTTTTTAACAGTAATATTTCTGCCTACAGAATTCTATCAGGCAAGGAATGGGCATATTTCAATAATAGGCATGGAAGCACAGCAGACCCTTGGAGAGTCGATGGCGTATAAGCTGTTGCGCTCCAAGGAGCGCGACATAATGGATATGGCAAATATAGCATCCTCGAACAACCTTGCTTATCTATTGGGGGAGAGCGGCCTTAAGGTAATTAAGGATTCGATCCGCAGAGGTGCCGGCATCGAAGGCTTTCACCAAACGGTTGGCAACATAACCGAGGAACTTAAGAAGGCAAATAGAAGAGGAGCAGGAACAATAATAAAAGCAAATATCCGGTTGCTCTCTGAGCTGAAATCAGCAAATGCTGAAGAAAAGAAAGGCACCGGATAAAGAAAGGCCTGAAACCGCGAATCCTTAGCTAATGTTCTTCATCGCAGCCTCTATCTCGGCATATTTCGGCTCAACTGTAGGGTCGTCGCTTACCCACTTGTACTTTATAGTGCCTTTCGAATCTGCAATAAATACGGACCTCTTCGCAGCAGTGTAGCCTTTCAGGTTAGCGAAATTGTTCAATTCTATCCCAAATGCCTTTACTGCATCCTTCCTGTAATCGCTCAGAATTGGAAAGTTCAGGTTGTTATGGTCCTTGAAGCCTTTGTTTGCGAAAGGACTATCAACGCTTATTGCATATACACGCCCGTTCAGCGAGTTGAACTTTCCCATACTGTCCCTGAACGTGCAGAGTTCCTTTGTACAGACTCCGGTAAATGCACCTGGAAAGAACGCCAGTATTGTTGCCTTCCCTCTGGAAGCTTCTGAGAGATCAACTTGCTTCAGCTCAGTGTCTACTAAACTTATCTTTGGTACTGCATTTCCGATTTCCACCATTCTTAACACCTGGCTATATTAGGAAAAGAAGATATAAAAGGCTGCAATATGAAACTTATTTCCGCTGCGCCTTTTGCAAGCTATCCCTAAGCTCCGTAAGCCCGCGGTGCAGCCCTTTCAAGAGCGCATCCTTTTGCCCGCGGTTGCTTGCCGCTGTATCGATTTTTCTAGCCATCTCCCGCATGGCACTGTTCACAATTGCAGAATTTCGGATATACGCGGGATTATTCCTGTAGCTGCGTTTGGTTGCCATTTATATCAATTCTATAATGAATCAAGACCAGCATGCATTCCTTTGCCTAAGCTCCGCTTCTGCTGCTTCATTCATTGATTGCATGATTAAAAATTGGACTTTATGATTTAAAAAGGTAAGCACAAATCTTTAAAAAGCAGAATAAAAGGCTCTTGAAATTTCGTTTCCGCCACGCTTTTTACTCCTTCGCCCAGTCTGCAAGTTCCCCGGTTATCACGTACCTTGCCTTTCCAAGTTCTCTTATATTCCTTGAGCCGGTAAGGAACATTGTAGCCTTCAGGCCGTTTATCACGCTTTCCAGGTACATTCTGGCGCTTTTGCCTGAATCGCTCGCTGGCCCGAGAAGCGGCTTTGCCATGGCACAGAGCGAAGCGCCCAGAGCCATCGACTTGGCAACCTCCAATCCGTTGCGCAGGCCGCCTGAGGAGACAACCGGGATGCGTACTGAGCGTCTGACGTCTATAAGTGCGGCTGCCGTAGGTATGCCCCAGTCCCAGAAGAGCTTGCCGAGGGTTGCCTTCTCCCTGTTCCCGTATTCCAATGCACGGTAGTACTCCACAGCAGAGTAGCTGGTGCCTCCTGTGCCTGCGACTTCGACTGCGCTTACTCCTGCCGCTTCAAGCTTCTTCGCCACCTCCCCTGAAATGCCACACCCTACCTCCTTTGCAACGACAGGCTTATCCACATTCTTGGCGAGTTCACTTATTCTTGACAGAACGTTCGCGTACGCAGGATCGCCTTCCGGCTGAACTATCTCCTGGGTAGGATTCAGATGAACATAGAGCGCATCTGCGTCGAGCATCTCTACCAAGCTTTTAGCATCATGCATGCTCAGCCCTTTGGAAAGCTGGGCAGCTCCAATATTTGCGCCCAGGAAGATGGTTGGCCCGTGCTTTCTTGCTGTAGAATATGTCTCTTCCAAAATCTTGTCGTAAAGAGCGGCACGCTGGCTTCCGACTGCCATGCCCAGGCCTAGCTCTTCGCATGCCTCTGCGAGATTCCTGTTGATCTTCTTGGCAAGCTCAGCGCCGCCTGTCATTGCGCCTACCATTATTGGAGCTGAGAATTTATGGCCTAAAAAGTTCACAGAGGTGTCAATCTCATCAAAGTTCATTTCAGGCAGGGAATTGTTTACGAGCCTGACATCTTCAAATAGGGTGCTCACGGCCTTGGACTCGACATGCTTCTCAAGGCAGATGCGTATATGTTCTTCCTTCCTTTTCATTATCTCTTTTATCTTCGCCTCCTTGGACTTCTCCATCGCTGCACCGATGAATTTATATCAGACATATTCTAAAAAGGTATCTGAATACTCGCCTGATGCAGTGATCGGCAAGCTCCGACTTCGTATCCCATTACACCAAGATTACACATATTTATTTATTAATAAGCATCTTGTTTCTCCTGAGAGGGTAAGGCGATGCTAAGCAAAATATATTCAACAGAGATAGACTATCTCCAGATACTCGATGAGAACGGAGAACTTGACAAAGCGCTGGCACCTAAGGGCATCGACAGCAACACGCTAATTGAAATGTACAAAGGCATGTCCCTTGCGAGGGCTTTTGACGCCAAGGTTCTGAGCCTGCAGCGGCAGGGCAGGGCGGTTACGTATGCACCTCTCCTTGGCGAGGAAGCTACGCAGATCGGCAGCGCAATGGCAATGGGGAAGAATGACTTCTTTGTGCCTGCCTTCAGGCAGCATGCTGTTTACATAGCAAGAGGAACCCCGTTGCATCTCCTCTTCCTTTACTGGAAAGGGTACGAGGAAGGCGATGTTATTCCTAAGGGAGTAGGCGGAACTCCGATAATAGTCCCTGTCTCGACTCAGCTGCCGCATGCTGCAGGCATTGCCTTTGCACAGAAATATAAGGGCACAGGCAATTCAGTTGTTACATATGTGGGAGACGGCGGGACTTCCGAGGGCGACTTCTATGAAGCCCTTAATTTCGCAGGAGTATGGAAAATCCCACTTATCGTAATAATAGAAAATAACGGATGGGCGATTTCCATACCCAGATCCAAACAGACAGCAGCAAAGACGCTTGCTCAGAAGGCAGTAGAGGCCGGAATAAACGCAATACAGGTAGATGGAAATGACGTCGTGGGTGTCTACAAGGCAACCAAGGATGCAATAGAAAATTCAGCACAAGGGCCGACCGTAATAGAATGCCTGACTTACAGGATGGGGCTCCATACAACTGCTGACGATCCCACAAAGTACAGGAGCGATGCAGACTTAGAGGAATGGAAAAAGAAGGACCCGCTGCTGCGCCTGAAAACCTATCTTGTGAAAAACAATCTCTGGGACGATGGGAAAGAAAAGGAGATGGCAGAGGAGCAGGCAGGGAGAATCGACAAGGCTGTGGAAGAGGCCGAGAGGTTTGTACCTGATCCTAAGAGCATGTTTGAGCATGTTTACAGCTTTATGCCGGATGTTCTCAAGCAGGAGCTAGATGAATCAGAGGCGGCAGGCTTCTGGCAGGGGTAGATGCAAATGATGGCTAATATGGTAAATGCAATAAACAGTGCGCTCGAGGCCAGCATGAAAGAGAATGAGGATGTGGTGCTGCTCGGAGAGGATATCGGGAAGGATGGCGGAGTCTTCAGGGTTACCGAAGGCCTTCTGGACAAGTTTGGCGAAAAGAGGGTGGTAGATACGCCTCTGGCAGAATCAGGCATAGCCGGTACTGCCATAGGGATGGCACTTGCAGGCCTTCACCCGATACCGGAGATGCAGTTTGCAGGGTTTATGTTTCTGGCATTCGGCCAGCTAATAAACCATGCTTCCAGGTATAGAAGCAGGACCAGGTCTTCGCTCAAAGTTCCAATGGTAGTAAGGACGCCGGTAAGCGGAGGGGTAAGGACCCTTGAGCATCACTCCGAGAGCCCGGAAGCCTATTATTCGCACATGGGCGGCCTGATAGTCGTAGAGCCCTCTACACCTTACGATGCCAAGGGCCTGATGATTAAAGCAGTGCGAATGGAGGATCCTGTAATCTTCCTCGAACCGACAAAACTATACCGGCTCTTCAAGCAGGAAGTTCCTGATGAGCCTTACGAAATCGAGATAGGAAAAGCGCGGGAAGTAAGCTCGGGAGACAAGCTCTCAATAATCACATACGGAACAATGGTGCCTCTTGTAAGCGAGGTGGCAAGGAAGAAAGGGGTAAGCGCAGACATAATAGACCTGCGGACCATAAATCCGCTCGATGAAAAAGCGATAGTCGACAGCGCTAAGAAGACCGGAAGAGTGCTTATAGTGCATGAGGCATCATTAAGCTTTGGGGTCGGGGCAGAGGTTGCTGCACGGGTTGCCGAGAAGGCCATATATGAGCTGCAGGCTCCTGTGATAAGAGTCGCTTCAAATAGCTTTCCTTACCCATTCCCGGGCTACGAAAAGTATTATATTCCAAATGAGCTGAAGGTATCTAAGGCAATAGACAGATTGCTGAATTCGTGAATTAATGAAGGAGCTGAAGTTTGTAGATGTTGGAGAAGGCATAACCGAGGGGAAGGTGCAGAAGTGGCTTGTCAGCGACGGGGAGAGCGTTAAGGAGGACCAGCCTATAGTCCAGATCGAGACAGACAAGGCGGTGGTGAATATACCCTCTCCGGTATCAGGACAGGTCAAGATAAGAGTGCATGAGGGAGATACGGTAAAAGTCGGGGATACCCTTGCATTGCTGGGCAGCGCAAGCGAGCTGAGCTCTTCTCCTGCAATGCAGAAAAGCATGGCAAAGCCAGAGGAAGCAGGGCCCAAACAACAGAATGGGGCTGTTAACCGTGCATTGCAAAGAGGGAGCACAAACGAAACGGAGATATTGGCCACTCCTGCAGTAAGAAAACTGGCGCGCGAGCTTGACGTGGACCTGAGCAGCATAAAAGGCACAGGGCCGGGCGGAAGGATACTCGAAAACGACCTTAGAACCTCTGCGAGGGAGGTGCAGCAGGGCGGGCAGAAAAAAGCTATACCAAAGTTCTCAGAACTGCTTGAGGAAGAGCATGGCGAGGAGGTAGAGCGCATACCCATGTCACAAACCCGCAAGGCCATAGCGAGAAACATGGAGCTCTCATGGACAATACCGCGGGCAACGCACATGGACCTGATAAATGCTACGAAGCTCGTCGAGCTGGTCACAGGAGAGAAGGAGAAGATGGAAAAAAGCGGGATAAAACTTACATTCCTTCCCTTCATAATAAAGGCATGCGTAGAGGCGCTAAAGCAGTACCCGCGTTTTAATTCAAGCTACGACCATGAGAAATATGAGATAATAGTTAAAAAGTATTATAACATAGGAATAGCTGCCGAAGGCCCTGACGGTCTCAAGGTTGTCGCAATAAAGGATGCCGACAAGAAGACGATAAAGCAGATTGCGAAGGAACTGCAGGAAATTGGAAAGAAGGTAAGCGAGCAGACAGTGAGCCTGGAGGAGATGAGGGACTCTACATTCACCATAACAAACATAGGCAGCCTGGGTGGAGGCTTCCTCTCTGTGCCCATGATAAATTATCCTGAAGTGGCGATACTCGGCGTGCATCTCATCAGGGACTGGCCGACGCCAATAAACGGCTCAATCAAGGTAATAAAGATGCTGCCTTTCTCTTTGGTATTCGATCACAGGGTCGTTGATGGTGCAGATGCGGTTAAGTTTGGCAATGCTTTCAAGGAATTTATAGAGGATCCGGAATTTCTTGAGCTGCTTGAATGAACTGATTCGATGGTAATGGGATCTTTGCCAGAAGAGGTGGATCTTGCAATAATCGGCGGAGGAGTGGGCGGCTATGTGGCCGCAATACGGGCAGCCGAGCTTGGCCTTTCAACGGCACTGGTCGAGAAAGACAAGCTGGGCGGCCACTGCCTAAACTACGCATGCATACCGTCAAAGACATTGCTGCATATTGCAAATGTCTTCTACAATATTTCCAATTCTGCCAACTTCGGAATAACGGGAAACGGTTCGGTTGATGCGAAGGCAATGTACAAATGGCGCATGGGTGTCTCCAAAAAGCTTGAGGACGGCGTTGCTTTCCTCTGCAGGCAGAACCAGATAGAGGTAGTCAAAGGAACTGCCACCTTTGTCTCTCCGAATGAACTGCAGCTCACAAATGGAACAAGCCTGGAGTTCAAGAAAGCCATAATAGCAACAGGCTCTGCGCCAACGCCTCTGAAAGGCTTCGAATTCGGTGGCAATATTATAGACTATAAGCAGGCCCTGATGCTTGACCATCTGCCTAAAAGCATCTGCATTCTGGGAGCAGGATACGTTGCAGTTGAAACCGCAACAATATACGCAAAATTTGGAACGGAAGTAAGCATAATAGCAAGATCCGACATACTCTCGAGATTCGACAAAGAGGCAGTAACGATTATAAAATCAAGGCTGCAGAAGCTTGGAGTGAAAATCTACTCCGGAGTCACTCCGGTATCATATCTGGACAAGACTCTCCGGCTGAGTGACGGTACCAGCATTAATCCAGAACTGATTGTAGTTGCAATAGGTCTCTCCCCGTATACGCAGGGCCTTGGCCTTGAAAATACAAAAGTAGTGATTGATGAAAAAGGCTTCATAAAGACTGATTCGCAACTGCTCACCACCGACCCGAACATACTTGCGATTGGAGATGTAATCGGTGAGCCGCTTCTCGCGCATAAGGCCATGAGGCAGGGGGTTGTCGCTGCAGAAGTTGCAGCAGGACAGAAATCGGGATTCGACAACATAGTGATACCAGCAGTAGTTTTTTCTGATCCGGAGATAGCAACTGCCGGGAAACTTTCCGGCGAAGGAATAGATGTGAAGAAATTTCCGCTTACTGCTCTGGGCCGCGCCATAGCGCTTGGAGAAACCGATGGTTTTGTCAAAATAGCGTACAATAATGAGAAGATTGTTAAGGGAGTGGAGATAGTCTCTCCGGATGCGAATACTATGATTGCAGAGGCCGCTTTTGCAATAGAAACCGGTGCCACCCTTGAGGACATGGCAGACACAATACATGCCCATCCCACCTTCTCCGAGTCCATGCAGGAGGTTGCGGAAGCAGCACTGGGCAGGCCGATACATTTCTTCTACGGCAGGGGTAAGTGAGAGCATGAAAATAAAACTTATAAAGAAGGCGGATTATCCTGGCACGGAAAAATTTGCTGCGAACTTTGAAATAGGGAAGACAGGAGAGATTTGCGTTGCAATAGGCGGAGACGGAACTTTCATAAAGGCCTCGAAAGAATTCGACGGCCCGATACTGCCGATAAGGTCAAAGGAAAAAGGCAGCATAGGCTATTACTCTGACTTATCGATAGATGACATCGATTATGCCATAAGCATGCTCAAGAGGAGGGAGTACTTTATAGAAAGGCTGGGCAACAAGATAGAACTCACGTACAAAGGCAGGAAAATGTATCCTGTTAATGAGGTGGTTATGAACAACACCACTACAGAGGTAAGCTTCAAGGTGTATAGCTCAGACGGGAGAAAGAAGGAGGAAGTATATCCGTTTGTGATGAGCGGCGACGGCGTGCTTGTGACAAGCTCGGTAGGCTCCACTGCCTACAACAAATCAGCCGGAGGACCAATAATACTTAATCCTGATGTGCTCTGCATAACATTCCTAAATGTAGATGGGCCATATAGCAACCCTATAGTCGTAGGTGCGGATAAAATCATCGAAATAGAGGTCAGGAAGTCCAAAGGCATACTTAGCTACGATGGAACAAAGCTGGGCGTCATGGCCGAAGGCGATACATTCTCAGTCAGACTTTCAAAGAAGCCAATACGGGTGGTAAGGTTCAGCAAGCGCAGAGAAGACTTCGGAGCAAAACTTGAACGCATAATACAATCAAGGATGCAGAAATAGAAGACTTTTCAATTGTATTGCTAAGGCATCTTTGTACCTGATGCCAGATTCTCCAGCATCCATGTCCATAGAAGATTATTTATTGCTTGCGAGGAAATAAGCAATAGGTTAGATGGCAACTACTGGCAGTTTTAACTCAAGTGGCCTGCTTATCTTCCTTATACTGGTAATTTTCCTCCTGGGCAGACGGGTCATGAGGCAGAGGAAAGGCACGAAATACTCGGTGCGCAGCATCTTCCTCACGCCCATGATATACACAGCCCTGACGGTTTATCTGCTCATAGGAGTGCCATTCTGGCAGGACCTTGTAATATTGGCGGTGATAATTGCAGGTATCGTTGCAGGTCTTGTCCTCGGACGGAGATCCGATCTTTTCGAGCAGGATGGAAAGATACTTTACAGAAGATCCAATGAAGTTATGCTGCTGTGGATAATTGGCTACATAGTACGGATAGGAATAGACTTCTTCCTCAACCCGCTTTATGTCCAGGGCCCTTCGGCGAGCCCTGCTTCTATTGCCGCATATGAAAGCAGCACGGTTGTTTTCGGTGCCGACATACTGCTAGCATTCAGCGCCGGGCTGCTTCTTGGGGAGGCTATTGTACTGTACCGAAACTACAATGCAAGATACGGGACTGGAATGGCATAAGCACGCGATGCCTTGCTGTCCAGTGCGCAACACACTATTTTTTAAGCATTGCGATTTCATATAAGAACCGGGTATCTAGATGGCTACAAGAGATACATCTTCTAGAAGGCAACAGGTCATACAGGTGGATCCTGATCTGTATATGAGAAGAATGCTGCATTACAATGAGAAGCAGTCAGGCTGGCATATCTTCAGGTCGGTATATTGGAGCGTTTACCTCTTCATTGTGGGAATAACGCTTTTGCTGCAGAGCGCAGCCGGATATAGCGTTGAAGTTTCTGTAGGCATCTCATTCGTAGTGCTCGCACTGATGCTGATAATATACGGCGCAGTCTCTTCGCTGCATCTGAAGCTGATGAAGAGGTACGCCTGAAAAAGGTACGCTTTAAATACCTTTTTATGACAATATATCCTTTGTTTTATTTTCCATTCTTATTTTCAAAGGATGACTGGATTTTGACGATGTTTTAATGGTTAGCATACCAAACATATACAAGGGAAAGTATGTAAAGTACTACATCCTCGTGCCGCTGCTGCTTATGGTCCTTGGAGCTTACTTCTCGACCAAAGTGATTCTCGGACCATCGCTTAGCGGCGGCGTGCAGATAACCATGCTGACAAATCAGACCATCGCGCCTAGTTTACTTGCATCTGAAATCTCCGGCAAGCTTGGCGTCTTCAATCCGCAGATAGTTGAGAGCTCGGGCAGCATTTCGGTAACTCTGCCATTGAACGGCAGCATAGGCTCAGGAGAGAGATACCTGCTGGACTTCTATGCATATAACAGCAATTACACTGCGGCTTTATATAACACTACTGCCTTCGAGAATGCTTACAAAAGCAATCCGTCCAATACCACCCTGTCAAGCCAGATACAGATCTCAAAAGATGAAATGAACAGATCGCTGGCAGGGATGGGCTCTTCGCTATCCGCAGAGCTTAGCGCCCTCAGGCCGTTTATAGGCTCGCAGACTTTCAATTCGACAGACGTGACCGGAATGACTACCCTGGCCAACAGTGCATATAACGCTTCTCTTAGCCGCTATAAAAATAATGTCGTGAGTGCCATAACCGGCATCGTGCCTGCCAAGTCTTACCAGTTCGAGGAAGTCTCGGCAACACTTGGCAGCTTCTTCCTGAGCCAGCTAAAGATTGTGATTATAACTGCATTTATTCTTGTTTCTCTAATCATCTTTATAGTAATCTTCAGATCTCCGATTCCTGCTTTCGCGGTCGTCTTCGGCGCATTGAATGATATCGTAGTCAGTGTGGGGGCCATGGCTGTTTTTAAGATACCGCTCGACATAGCCAGCATAGGAGGTCTCCTGATGCTCATTGGCTATTCCATAGACACTGATGTACTAACTTCAGTGAGGATACTTAAAAGGCATGAAGGTACTGCAGAAGACAGGGCGTACAGCGCAATGAAGACAGGGCTTACAATGACCACAACAGCGATAGTCTCGTTTGCAGTGCTTTTCATTGTTTCGCTGGTAGTGTATGTTCCCACGTATTATGAGATTTCGGGAATAGTTCTTTTTGGCCTCATTGCAGACATATTTACTACCTGGCTTGGCAATGCTTCGATGGTGCTGCTTTACAAGAAACGAAAGGAGAAGATATAATGGCATTTATCGATTATATAAAGGACAGGAGAATAATGGGCATGCTGGCACTCCTCGTGCTGCTAGCAGTGGCTGACCTGGTTTACGGAATACACCTGGGCATTGAGTTTGCCGGAGGCACGCAGATACCAATAACGCTTCAGACGGCAGTAAACCCTTCGGAGATGAGTTCGATAATAGCCACAATCTCGCAACGAATCTCTTCGTTCGGACTGAGGAATCCCACTGTGCAGGGCATAGGAAGCTCCGAAATTGAGGTTACGCTTCCCACATTCTCATCATACGAGGTAAATCAGACCATTGCACTGATAGACCAGCAAGGCTACTTCCAGGGCATACTGGGCGGCAAGGAGGCAGTGAATAATTCCGATATAATAGGCGGGTCCAGCGGCATAAGCCCGAATTACCAGGTAATCGGCAGCAACGTTTCCTGGGTCGTTTCGTTCTATATCTCGCAACCTGCAGCGCAGAGATTTGCGCGCGTGGCATTCGGGCAGGGAAACAAGCCATTGTATATGTACCTTGACCGGCCGACCAATACCATTGTCATACTCAACAAGTCCATACTGGAAGGGACAAACGTCACTTCCCTCCTAATCTCTACAATTGGCAAGAAGATAAGCGCAATGCAGGATGCAGTTGCATTTCCACAGAGCCCTATTCCGATAGAATTGCTAAGCACTAATGGCAGCAACTGGAACAGCGTGCGCAGCTTCCTGAACAGCAGCCGGAGCAGATACAGCCAGGTGATAGTCGAGAATGGCACGCCAAGCTATATAACATCAAATCTTATTGCACTCAATTATACTGTGAAATACGAATCAATAGCAAATATGACGCCTACTTTCATAGAAACAAACGCGACAAACCAGACAATACAGGTTCAAACGTGGCCTGCAGTGGGCCTACTTTCGTCTCCGATAGTGGCGGCCGGGCTGGCAAACGGGAATGTAAGCGAGAGCTATGAGATATCCGGCCTCGCACCCTCGAATCTTACCGAAACCCAGGCGATAGCATACGCAAATAATGAATCGAAATTCATTGCAAGTATACTGAGCGGTGGTGCATTGCCTGTGCATATAATAATAGGGACGCCAACAGTAACACCGCCAACGCTTGGCAAAAGCTTCGAGTACATAAGCGCAGTCGCGCTTGTCCTTGCAGTGCTTGCTGTTGCCATAACCATAGTCATAAGGTACAAAAAGCTCTTTCTTATCCTGCCCATTATCTTCACTACGCTTGCTGAGCTTTTTATAATAGTTTCAATAATAGGTGTGCTTGGAAGCATAGACCTTGCGAATATAGCCGGAATGATAGCTGTGATAGGCACGGGTGTAGACGCACAGATAATCATTACTGACGAGGTACTAACTAGAAGCAAGGATTCAAGCATGCGGGTCAAGCTTAACAGCGCCTTTTACATAGTCTGGGCAGACGCAGCTCTTCTCTCCGTAGCGATGCTCCCTCTTCTGTTTTCGCCTTCCCTTGTTGATGTGGTAGGTTTTGCCGAGTCTACGATTTTCGGTGCGCTTTTAGGAGCATTCGTAACCAGGCCTGCCTACGGTGCAATACTGAGCAGGCGCTACGCCGGGGCCGGTACGGATGCCTAAGCACTGCCCCCTCTGCAACAGATCCAGCGATGAAGCAGAGTTCTATGGCGATTTTTGCCGCTATTGCTCAGAAGACAAGATACGGAATAGCACGCCTTCGAGACTAAGCGTAGAGAGGTGCAAGAGGTGCGGTAGAGTAAGGATAAAAGGCAGGTTCATGAAGCCGAACCGCGAACGCCTTGAGGAGATGCTCAACTCACAGATAAAAGACCGCGAAATAAAGCTGATAAGTTATATGGACAGCTCGCTGCTCACGCTCGTCACCGAGCGCACTCCTGAACACGCCATTTCCGCAGAAAAGGAGATATCACTTATCTACAAAAATTCAATATGCGAAAAATGCAGGAAGAAATCAGGATCATACTACGAGGCGATTGTGCAGCTGCGGGGAAGCAGAGATCGCATGGAAAAGCTTATGCTATCAATTGCGTCTTACCTGGAATCCAGGGATGAATTTGTGGCAAAAGTGGAGAGTATAGACAACGGCTTTGACATGTACATAAGCAGCAAGAAGTGCATTTCGGACTATATTGCCGCAAGGAAGCTTAAACCTACTGTCTCCTATACGCTATACGGGATGAAAAGGGGGAAAAAGGTATATAGGAACACATATGCGATAAGAATATAGATGAGAAAAGCATCTTAATCTATAGAGTTAACATGCAGAAGATGGAGATGGGGCATATACTCGTTTACATGATCTTGGGAGCGGTCCTTTTGCTAGCGCCGTCGATGGCATTCTATCTGGCTCCTAGTCTCAGTGGCGCGTCAAATCCGTGCACCCAGGTAAGCCAGTCGATAATTTCATGCCAGGACGGAGCGTCTCCCGAAATAGGATTTACCGTTTCAGAGCAATATGCGCCAGAATATGGCAATTTCACTGTATACTCTGCCCAGCCTTACGAGTATGGAAACCCTGTCGGAGTAGATGGAAATCAATGCCAGGTATCGAGCGATACGGTCCAGACGTGCTTTATAGCCCTTGCACCGGCTCCCCTTTCGATGGGCTACGGGATCACAAGTGAAAATGTAAGCCTCAAGCTAGTCTCCAATACATATCCGCAGATTTTTGCATACTCTAATTTTAGCATAACCATAGAATATTACCTTACCGGCCAGCAGAGCGAGCTTTACAATACTTATGAGGCAGCGGCATCAGAATATGAATACCAGAACAGTACATATGCAAATCTGTGCCTTGGCATTGGAATATGCAACCAGAGCATAGAAAGTTACCTCTCCAACTCTTCGTACGAGCTCGCATATGCCGATTCTTTTATAAATGGATATAACACGTCCGCAGTGGTCAATTCAGTGCAGATCGAGAAGGTGCTTTACTACGCCCAGCGCGCGAATGCCACTCTGAATGGCGAAGTTGACAATTTCAGCGCTTTTGTAGGCTCATCCAATATTATACTTGACTACGCAGCCGAAGCAAAAAGCAATATGGCCTCTGCAGAGAACGAATACAACGGCAATTACTCACTTATACAGAAATGCAACGCCATATCCGGGAAAAATTATTCAGCTGAAATTTACACAAACATGAATTACATAACAGCATATTCAAGTCCCAAAAGCGTCCAGGGATCCGAGACTTATCTTAACAATTCACTCTCCTTTGATGCTGAGGTAGGGCAGACCATAGCTTCATGCAAGAGGGTAGTTGAGGCTGCTGCTTCACAGGACCCTACGGGATCCACTACACTCCCAGTCAAAAGCTCCGCTCCGACGCAGAAGCAGCAGGCTTCTACAAAGCAGCAATCTGCACAGGGAACAACGACGCAGGCGGGATTCCTGTCTTATCAGTACAGATTCGTCATCTGGACTGCAATACTGGCCATAATAACGCTTTATGCACGATCCAAATATATAGAATACAGGGAGATACGCGGTCTCAGGAACAGGAAACGCGATATTTATTTAGAGCCAGGTAATGAAGATAAATAAAGATGGCGTGGCTCTGAAGCCTGTGCCCGCGATGCATCTCTTACGACCACAATCTCGCCTACTCTGCCGTTTCCTGCCTGGAAGCTGAGCTTATTTCCTATCTTTTTCTCTTCTCTTGCCCTGTTGCTGGCCATCTTTGCCGCCTTGATCCTGCAGGTTCTGTTGCTGGCCTTTTTGCTGGTTTTGCTGATTGTATATATTGAGGTGCTGGTTCGCCAGCTGCTCTAGGCCGAGTATGCCTACCGGAGTCGGCATGCTGAAACCCTTGCTCTCTGTAGGTATGAAGATCATAAGATTGTGGCCATTAAGGCTCATCTCATACATCATATTCAGGGCGCGCAGCTGCATCGCGTAGAGATCACTCTGGTATTTCTTCGCAGCATCAAGCATCTTGTCAGCTGCGAGTGATTCGCTTTCAGCCAGTTTTACTCTTGCCATCTTCTCTCTTTCGGAGGTGGCAACACGTGCCATCGCGTCCTGCAGCTCCTTGGGTATCCTTACATCCCTTATCTCAACCGAGATGGCATTGATGCCCCAGATGCTGACTCTCTGTTCTATCAGCGCTTGTATGTCTTTGCCTATCATGTCCCTGCCCGCAAGCATTCCTGAAAGGTCGCTCTTCCCTATAATGTCCCTAAGCGCGGTCTGGGCCGCAAGCTGAACAGAATCAAAGTAGGATTGAACATTTAGTATCGTCTTCTCGGGATCTGAGACCTGCCAGAAGAGTATAGCGTCAACATCGACAGGCACATTGTCTTTGGTAAGTGTCTGCTCTGCACTGAATGTTGTGCTTATGACGCGTAAATCTACAGTAAACGGGGTGGATTCTACAAGCGGTATGATCAGATAGAAGCCGGGCCCTATTATTCCCTGATACCTTCCGAGCCTGAGCAAAGGCATCCTATTCCATTCCCTTACTATCCTTATAGAAAGTGCGAGAAGAATCAGGAAAATTACTATGAATACGAAGATTCCTATCGCCAGCGCGCTCGATGCGCCTGCTCCGAATGACCCTACTGCAGCAATGAGTGCGAGCAGAAGAGCAAATCCAACATCTACCAGTAATGCTGAGTTGTAACTTTTAATAGCATTCACAAATAACACCTCCAAGTGCCAATACTAATCAAAAACAAAAAGCTATAAAGATGACAGGGAATGATTTTGCCTGCAAAACCAAAGCGCAATAACTCTGTGTCTACAGTTCCTTACGTGGCAAATGACAAACGAGTACGCGACGTTTAACAGATACATACATAAATTATGTTTCCTGAGCTAGACCAGGATTAAACGCAAGTTTTTTAAAGCTATACTTCAATAACTAACTGGAGATTGGGTGAAGACTATGTCAGGAGGAGGCTAGAAACAACAAATAAGTGCTTCTTTTTCTATACTCTATTTTAAATCTTGCCTTTTTTTGGTGTCTGCAAGTTCCGTGTCCTTATATCTTCTGTTTCCTTACATTTTTGTGTAGTCTATGTACGGCTTAGGCTCTACTGCACGCGCTTTTACCAGATTTTGGTACTGTATCGTATACTGATTGTCGAAGCGCCTATTGCAGAACGTACCTACCAGTGTAGTGGTGATTATGCCTATCCTGCTAAAAGTAGCGCCTTCTATCTTTGATTTTAAGTCATCTATCTTGCTCTCAATGGCCTCATCTTTCTTGAATGGAGCGATAAATATTACTCCATCCGGATCCATCACGTCAAATATCACAGAATAGCTGTTAGCTATATTCTTGTTCCCACCTGTTATGTCAAGTCGGAGCTGGTTTCTGGTCTTACCGAATTTCCTGTTGTCTTCCCTTTCCATAAAGATTATGCCGTTGTATGAGAACGTTATGTTTCTTATGTTTATAGTTATGCGCTCAAGCATTCCCTTTTCAAGCATCTTGTAATATGAATACCTGGCTGCCCCTTTAGTAAGGCTGCACTCCTTGTCTATATCCTGGAACTGTTTGTTGCCTCCGGAATTAAAGCTTCTCAATGAAAGGAACTCCCTCTGCAGCAGGCTGTCTTCCTTTGGCCGGGGATTCTCTAACGTCCTTCTCCAGACCTTTTTGGAGAGAACATCAAAGAAGAGATCCCGTACAGGTATGAAACCGTATACCTCAGCTACAGGTTTTATGTGCCAAGTTGCCAGGTACTCCGGAAGCAGTCCTTCCCTAAGCTCTTCGACCTGCTCTCTCGCTTTTGCAGAGTCAGCTTCAAGCAACAAGTATAGCATCAGGTCATATTGGCCTTCTATGAGGGCGCAGAGCTGAATAAGAGGCTGGTTTTCAAATGTCCTCTTTATATATTCTACGCTTGGCATTTTGTCGTGAAACTTGATAAATGCTATATGGCCGAAGAAGCCCAGCCTGTTCATGTTCATCTGAGCCAGGTAGTCTATCCCATACTTCTTTTCAAGTTTCCTTATTTTTCTGGCTGTGCCCTGCGGCGTTATTCCGAGTGCTTTTGCTATTGAATTGAATCTTGCCCTGCCGTTCATGCTGAGTATGGTGAGCATCATCTTTTCTTCCTCACTTGGTTCAAAGACAATCTCCTTTTCTGCCTTTACCGGCTCCTCTGGCTTCCGGAATTCCGGCATAATGACACTGCCGCCGTATTTCTTTATAAGCACCTTGGCAGCCTCCAGTTTATTTTCGTCTCCAGAGACTCCTTTCCTCAGGAATATGCCTTCGTCGGTTATCCTTCCCATGTAATAAGATCTTCGTACCTTCCTGCCGGTTTCATCCGCCAGATACTCCATGTTGTATACATAAAAGCGGCCTGAAAGTTCCTTAAGATATATGTGCCGCGCCTTGTTTTCCAGCTTTATCTCTTCAAACTGTTCCTTTACGGCTTTTGGTAGTATACGCATAACACTATATTGTAACGCATATCTAAAAATGTTTCTATTTCTTTACGAGTATAAATACTAAATAAATTTGTTTTAAATTATTAAAAAGCATTTAATCTCCTTAAATTAAAATAAATTAGTTATATTATAAAGTAATATTTATATATAAATAAAGCCTATTATATATGGGATATGGCATCGGCGTGGACGAATACAACCTATTTATCCCCTACCCGCGTTCATTCATGCCGCCCATCTCCCAAACCCTTTTTGAGAGATGTTTTTAGAGCAGGCTCTTCCTTGGTGCTATAGATATGGCATCTGAAAAAGGTTTTTATATCAAAAAATATACTAATACATATTGATGACCGGCAAGATGAGTAACCAGAGAGGCAGAAGGAGAGATGCGCTTGATGCTGCTATTATCTCCGCTTCCAGAAGCAGTAATTCCGGAAGCCTGGTTTCTGGCGGACACGGTGCTGAAAAGAGAAAGTTTAAAGGGCTTGCCAGAAAGGCAGAGATAGCTGGAACTGCAATACTGATTGCCGGAGCAGCTGCAACTTACTTTAGCCTTAATTCAGGCAAAAACTCTAGAATTAACCCCGTGGTGCCGGAGGTAACCACAACAACACAGGCTGCAGCCATAAAGGCTCAGGCAAGTACATGCACCGTAAAGACAGTAGGAGAGACAGTGATCGCTTTAGACCTGCCGCTGAGCAGACCATGGACAGTGATTGAAGAGCCAAAATACCGCGATACTGCATCTTCACTTCCCATACTGGACGCATATGAATATAACGGCACATCTTTTATCTGGTATGACCAGTTCGGTGCCAAACTTGAGGATGAGAAGGTTGGAAGATATCCTTCCGGGGGCAAGTTCAATGTGCCTGTATTAAGCACTACGCCCTTATACTTCATAGGGATTTTCGATCAGGCACTAAGTCCGGCGCAGATTGAAGCATACGGAAAAGATACAGTGACTAAAATGATAGAAGCAAAACAGGCAGGCCTTGAATATAAGTGGCCAAGTGCACTGCCGGTAAAAACAGCTCAAGAGTGTAAGGCCTTGATGAGTGCGATACCTTACATCAAAGTGTACCGTTCGCCTACTGCCCCACAAAACCTTAACAAGATTGAATTCTCGGTTGAAAAGGCGCCACAGTGAGACAGGCGAAGAATAAGCAAGGGCATGGAATTTGCGCCAGTGCAAAAGCAATGTTCAAGGATACTGCTCAATTTATTATATCTTTAAGTTGTCTAGTAACAATCAATGAGATGCCCCAGATGCAATAATCCGATGCTAAGCATTCAGGCCTGTCATCTGCTATGCAAAAATTGCGGCGTACAGCTGGACTGCAGCGACAAAGGATGGTTTTGGTAGGATTGTGCCTGAATGCGCTTAAGGCTTGAGCTCACTCGAAAACTCCTTCTTCGTCTTAGAGATTTTCGGCCTTATCACGAACATGCAATAAGGCTGCAACGGATTGCGCTTGTAGTAGTCCTTGTGGTAATCCTCAGAGGGATAGAAGGCATCAAGCTTCTTGACTTCCGTAGCTATGGGTTTCTTGAAGCTGCCAGCGATCCTCGCGATGTAGTCTCCTATTATCCTTCGATCTGCTTCATCCGTGTATAATATTATGGAACGATACTGGGATCCTACGTCTGCGCCCTGCTGATTGACTGAGGTCGGATCATGCATCGAGAAGAAGACCTCCAGCAGCTTTTCAAGCGATATTGCTTTAGCAGAGTATTCTATTTTAAGCACTTCGGCATGACCTGTGCTTCCACTACACACTTCTTTGTATGTCGGGTTTTTTGCATGGCCGCCAGCGTAGCCAGGAGTTGTTCGGATAACGCCCCTGAGCATATCAAATATAGCCTCAGTGCACCAGAAGCAACCGCCACCTAACACTATCTGTTTCGTACCTGTCTCCACATTCCTAATTCGCATGTCTGCTATTTAAACACATGCGATAGAAGCACTTTGGGGAAAGAAGCGCCAGATAACCTTTATAATCTTCACTTTATTGACGGGTTAACTTGCACTAACTGCCACTGCTGCGTTGGATTCCATATCGCTCATCCTGAACGAGACGTATAGCATTAAGAATGCCGTTGCTTGGGCTATAGCGACATAAACCATTATGTCTGTCATGGAGTAATATAAGTAGCCTATAACCACTCCGGATATCATAAGCCCAAAGCCATAGAATGCATTAAAGATCCCATACGCAGAGCCTCTCTTCTTTTCATGTATCATTGATCCTATAACTGCGCGCATAACTGTATCCTGCACACCTATAGCAGCTCCGAATATCAAAGCTGCTATAAATAGAAAAAAGGTGCCACCCAGAAGAAGAAGCGGAATAAGCAGGGGCAGCAGTAAGCCAATATAGACGAGCCGTCTTCCCGCTTTATCATACATCAGCCCAAAGATTGTCCCAAATGCGCCTTCGCCTGCCATCGCCACAAGGAAGATGAGCGGCACGAGATAGGTGCTTATCATGTATTGCGCTCCGTATAAGATGAAAGACACCTGATAGAGGCCCGCGGCGCTTATTGCTACTGCAACAGAATAAATTAAGAAGCTTCTGAATGTCATTGGCCTGCTATTCTCCTGTCTCTTCCGCTGCAGCTTGTTTCTGCCGTAATAGCCGTATGCTACGAATAGGAATGCCATGGCCAGCAGGGCAGGCACGGCAAGTAATCCGAATGCATCCCGGTATCCTCCTCTAAAGAACAATACCAGTGATACGACAATCGGACCCAGTATGGCACCGGTCTGGTCGAGAGCCTCATTTATTGCGAATGCCCTGCCCGTCTTTCCCTTTGAAGCAGCCATGGATATGATATAGTCTTTCGGAGGAGCCCGTGTTCCCTTTCCAATCCTCTCCATGAATATTAGCACTGCAGCTACCAGATAATTTCCTGAAAGCGCAAGCAGCGGGACCGCAAAGAGGTTTATCGCGTATCCTATGAACATCATAGTCCAGTATCTTCTTGTGCTATCTGCAAGCCTGCCGCTCACAAGCCTGAACGCATATCCTGCGAATTCGCTCAGACCTAGCACAATGCCCAGCAGGAAAACTGAACCACCCAGAGCGGAAGTAAAAAACTGCGGTATTATGCTTCTCGCGCCTTCGTAGGTAAAGTCTGCAAATAAGCTTACTATACCTAGTATAAGTATGAAAACCGTGCCTTTTCTTATTCGCTTAAGGTTAATTTTCATATAATCGCTGTAATATACGTGGTCATATCTCCGAATTAGGAGCAGATCTGCTGAAAACCCTATTCATTTCTTCTTTCCACTCTCCTTTTCTTTCGGTATAAATTTTAATGATATGGAATTAACGCAATGCCTGGTTTCTTTCGGAGTAAATCCTTCGCCCTCAAAGACGTGGCCGAGGTGAGCTCCACATCTTGCGCACTGGATTTCAGTCCTTATCCCGTCAGCGTCCGGAACACGCTTCACTGCGCCTTTTATCTCCTGGTCAAAACTGGGCCAGCCGCAGTGCGCGTCAAATTTATCTTCAGACCTGTACAATTTGGCATTGCATCTTCTGCATACATATACTCCCTCTCTCCAGTTCTGCTCATACTCGCCTGTGAATGGTGCTTCGGTGCCTTTGCGCAGGATTATCTCTTCTTCCTTCTTGGTAAGCTTATTCAATTTCATATTATTACCATATCACGGGCTTACTTTCCATTCTTTCAGGAATTGCTTGAGGTATCCTCTCATGTACTCGTCACGTTCTTCCGCGAGTTCTTTGCCTATTTTGGTGTTCATTCTGCCGTGAAGTAAAAAAAGCTTCTCGTAGAAGTGGTTTATAGTTGTTCCCTGAGAGCTTTTGTATTCATTAAAGCTTTTGTGGTATACTGGCCTGATTTTGGGCTCGTATATAAGCTTACCTTTCATCCCTCCATATGCAAATGCCCGCGCTATCCCTATTGCGCCAAGGGCATCCAGCCTGTCTGCGTCCTGCACTATCTTGCCTTCTATGCTTTTCATCTCATTCTTTACCCTTGCACCTCTATACGAAACATTGTCGACTATATGGCAGACCCTGCTAATGGTTTCTTCGCTTGCCGAAGCTCTTTTCAGGCATTCCGCTGCTATGCGCCCGCCTGCCAGCTCGTCTCCGCCATTGAATTTATAGTCAGCAATGTCATGTAGGAGCGCACCAAGCTGCACTATATATTTATCAGCACTCTTCTCGTACTTGGCTATCTTAAGCGCATTCTTCCAAACGCGATAAACATGCCACCAATCATGGCCGGTGCTGTCTGGAGGCATAGCTCTCCGCACATACCATACGGTTTTTGATAGCACCTTCTTCCTATATTCCATAATGCCCTCATCTCCAGTAATCATTGTGGCATCTTTACCATACTGATTTCTCAGACATAGCTGCAAGAGTCACAAGCCAGAATAATATCCAGATTAATCATATATCGCCATTTATCTTTTTATATCTTCATAATGGCCCATTATGTAAGCAGAGTATTAACTAGCTGATTTGCTTAACATCCCGCTATTATGATTTCTACAAGGCAACTAATAGCAAAATTTGAATTTTTCAACAAAGCCTATTCTTCTTAGTGAGAAGTATTAGAAGGCCCTGCACATGCGCCGCAAAGGTCCGAAATATTAGATAAACAGATACTTTACGCCTCCTGGGGATCAAAAATGAATAGAAGCTACACTCCAGGATTGCGTATTGCGTATTTAAACTTTCTTTACATTTTTCGCTCTCGGTCCTCTCTCTCCTTGTTCCACTTCGTATTCTACTGCATCACCTACTGAGAGCGCTGCGCCACCCTGTATGGCAGAAGTATGCACATATACGTCTTTTCCATCTTCTCCTGTTATGAATCCAAAGCCTCGTTGGGCATTGAACATCTTTACTTTTCCTTTCATATTACCACATTGTTTGTTCTATATTATTTTAAAACATCAATCTATATTTGTTTGCATATAGCACATTTTTCTGCGAAAGCATACCCGGCATATAAGTAAATGGCATCATGTTTAAATCACAGAGTCATGTCTTCTCAAAGCTTAAAAAGCTTCAATGCGAATATAAACCATGGAAGAAGGCAATAAGGCTGAGATAAAGGAGATTATTGAGAAGGCAGAGATAAGCCTTGTGCTGGATACCTATGACGATATATTTTCAGACTTTGATCCTAGGCCGTACAGTGAACGTGCGCTATCTGAAGACTTCCTGTATGAGGCTAAAAAAGCAACGCGTGACAAGGAAAAAGGGATAGAGCTCCGCTTCCTGATCCCAAATTCAGTAAGAAATACTGCAAATGAAGATCTGATAAAATCCAGGCTAAAAAATCATTTTAGAAAGCATTATAAATTACTCGAGAAAGATCTCTCGGCGTGGAACAGGCAGGCACTGATTATGATTATAGTTGGCGCTGTAATAGGCTTTATCGATGCTTTCCTTTTATCAGTCAATGGCTCTGCCGCATTGTTCAAGGATGCGGTTGAGATAATACTTACCCCTGCAAGCTGGTACACAATCTGGACGGGTTTTGACCATATGATTTCAAAGCCGAAGGAAAGCGTGGAAGACAGGGACTTCTACAAGAAGATGGTCGAAGCCAAGATAACCTTCACGCCGTATTAAAAGCATTTATACTAGTAATTACTTTTCTATCATGTACTTTAATATGCTGCTTCTCTTCTTATTCTATTCAGTCCACAAACTCTAAATTGCCTGGCATTCTTCCATAAGGATGGTCCTCTTCGGATAAATGCGTTTATCATCTTATATTGGCCAATATTTTTCATGCTCTTCAGGATAAAATGCCCATTATAAGGATATGGGTACTTTCCTTTTATATAAAAGTGCGATGATGGCAAAATTTATATTGCCTTTGAGATTACTATCATAAGTGCAAATATGTCGAGTAACCGCATTCTTATAGCTGGTCCTTCCGGTTCAGGTAAGACATTGCTTGCAGAGTACTTCAAAGAACGCGGCATTAATGCTGTAGATGCCGACAGGGCTGGCATAGGGATCTGGTGCGATAAGGCGGGCAACGAATTCGAGCCTGCACTGGAAATAAAGAAGAGCATTGGGCAATGGGCATTCGAAAGAGGCCTGAGGTGGAATTGGGATCCTTTAAAACTTAAGTTATTGCTGGATAAAAATCCGGAAATCTATCTTTTTGGAAACGCATATAATATATACGATCTAGTCGAATTTTTTGACAGGAAATACTATTTGGATGCGGATGCCGGGCAGGTAAGTTGGATGCTTATTAGCAGAATCAGTTCTGGAAAGAACCCCCATGGATGGGGCGATACTGAAGAACAGAGAAGAGTAATACTGAGTGAGCTTGAAGCAGAAAGGGAGAAAGCGAAATGTGCTGGCTTTGAATCCATCAAGGCCGGGTTGACTCCGGAACAGATTTTCAATATTATACACATAAAGGCTTACTGAAGCAGGTTGTATTTGAATAGTGCGATAAATTCTCATTGCATTATAAAGTATAAGTGAATACCTGCTGATAGATAGTATTGCTGAAATTGGACGCTAACTTATTGTTCTATGGAGCTGATTTAAATAGATGTAATGATTTAGTATTTAATGTCAATGTGGTTTTGGTATGTCTGGAAGGAATTTAAAGATGATTTTCAAAGTCAAGGCGAAAAGAGCCAGGGAATTAAGCAATTTGTGGAGAGAGGCACTTAATGACTGGCTCGAAGTGTCAGAGCATGACAAAGATCTCGGCAAGGTAAAGCTTTTGGGAAGAAGGGAATGGCTGACACGCAAAAAAGCAAATAAAGCGACTGAAGAAATGTATACTGCATGGAAAAAATGGAAAGGGCTTTAAAGTGATAGGGCATTGGCCTTTCATTTTCTGACAATCTACTGTGCAGCTTTTTGTAAGATACTTCTATTTAGAAAGCTTAGCCATGCTTCCGGGAAGCGAAAGCAGTTTTGGTATTGACGCATTATAAGGGGCTTTTGCTATTCCTAACTCGGTTACTATTGCAGAGACATAGCCTGGCGGTGTCCTGTCGAATGCTGGATTCAGTACGCCTACTCCTTTAGGGACAACTGTTGTGCCATTCAGAAGTGTTTCGACCTCTTCAGGCTGCCTTTGCTCTATCTTTATCTCCTTTACCGAGTGCTCCGGGTCGATTGTAGATGTGGGAGCCGCGACGTACGTCTTTATGCCCAATTCACGGGCCATCATAGCTAGGCCAAATGTGCCTATCTTATTATAGACTGTCCCGCTTTCTTTTGTGGAATTTCCAAGGATCCTGTCTGCTCCAGCCCAAACTGCAGTCGCTTTCTCTTCACGCATAAGGTGCCCGGCCATATTGTCAGTTATTACCTGCACCGGTATTCCATCCTTGTGCATTTCCCATGCTGTAAGGCGTGCACCCTGGTACAGCGGAGCCGTATACGTGGCAAGCACCTTGAACTTGATGCCATCCGAATATGCAGCCCTCATTGGGGCTGTTGAAGTTCCGAGGCCATCACAGGCAAGGGTGCCTGCATTGCAGATGGTTACAAAGACATCACCATCATGAATCAGCTTTTTTCCATGCTCACCTATCTTGTAAGTGGCTTCTATATTCTCCCTTTGTATTCTCTTTGCAGCTTCTATGGCTGTTTTTTTAATCTCAGCAGGAGATGCGCCTCTCTTGTATTCGTTCTTTACCACATTCTGTATCTGCAGGACTCCCCAGCTGAGATTGACTGCAGTAGGCCTGGCTGCAGCCAGCCTTGCCCCATGCTCCATCACATTTTTGAGAATTCTCTCTTTAGAGTTTGGAGAGTTGTTTGCTATCATGGCAGTTCCGTATGCCCCGGCCTCACCGAGTATCGGCGCACCCCTTATTTCTAGTGCCTGTATTGCTTTTATCAGCCTTGCCAGGCTTTTAGATGATACGCTAACTTCTTTCCATGGAATCTTGGAATTGTCAAGCCACAATATCTCTCCCTTAGAATCATCCCAGCTTATAGGAACCACATTTGTAGATACTTTAGACATGTAATCAGCTTTTTCTATTTTTGATTATTCCTTTATCTGGCAGAAGTGGAACCACTTTTTTCATAATTACCTGCCCTGCCTCGTCAAGGTTTCTGCCGAATGCAATCATTCCCTCTTTATGGCCAGCCATAACTATCATGCGCTGCTTCCTTATACTGGTTTCTCTTAACAACCTGAGCATTTCATAAGCCATTTCAGGTGTCCCATATGGCACGTTTGGCTTAGTTGTAGGGACTTTGCCCATTAACTCCTTCCATGGCATCATGGCATGCACATGGATGGCTGCTCCGGCACCGGCTTCGTAAAGAGCAGCATGCGTCATCGACTCAGATGACGGATCTACCTTGCCCGTACATTCAACAAAATTACGCTCAAAAGAATAGCCAGTAACGGTAACGTAATGTTCAGGTTTGAGCTCTTTGAGCCTTCCAGTTGCACTTCCACTTACTATAAAGTACTTGCCGTCTTTAACTGAGACATTCCCAAACCCCACTCCATTCGGATAGGCGCCTATAATTCCAAGCTTGTATAGCCTTTGGCGCCATTCGTTTAATTTGACTAGTTTCTCAGGTGAAGGAGGATCGCCATTGTTCAATTTAAAATTGAATTTTATATATCCTTCACTAAATTCATTTGACTCTTTCCTATCTGCCATTCCATCACTCAACAAGTAATTGTATGGTATAAGTCATATATGATATGAAGATGCCGCCATTTACTTATCTTACCCTGAGCTGCACGTGATCTTCATTTTTTTGTCTGGATGGCATGTTCCATGGAACTGGAGCATGAACATGTCTTCTCTTCAGGCACTTCTGCCACTATGCCGTGTATCATCTTTTTTGCCTTGCCTACATTCGCGTCGAATATTTTGGCTACTTCGTCAGCAGTGACAGGCTCTACTCCATCATCTCCCTCGAGCCCCGAATCGTAATCGGTAACCAGGCCTATGCCAAGATAGCACATCTGCTTTTCGCGCGCAAGGATTACTTCTGGATACTGGGTCATGTTTATCATATGAGCCCCGTACAGCTTAAACATTTTTGATTCGGCCCTTGTTGAAAATCTTGGTCCGTTTATGACAACAACTGTGCCTGAATCGTGCATTTTTATTCCTGCCTCTTTTGCAACTTTAATAGCCACATTTCTGAGCTGCAGGCAATAGGGGTCTGCACTGCTCACATGCGCCACTACCTCTTCATCGTAATAAGTATCATGCCTTCCATGAGTCGCATTAATAAATTGATCGAATATTGCAAGCTCGCCAGGTTTATAATTTCTGTCAAGAGAGCCAACTGCATTCGTGGCAATTATCCTGTTAACACCAAGCTGTCGAAGCGCATCGATATTTGCCCTGTATGGCACTTTGTGCGGAGGTATAGTATGTTTGCGGGAATGCCGCGGAAGAAACGCAACATTGCGTCCGGCAATGGTTCCTATGGTGATTGAGTCACTGGGAGCGCCGTATTTAGTTTGCACTTTTACCTCTTTGGAATCATCTAGCAAGGAATAAAGCCCGGATCCTCCTATTATTCCAATCTCTGCCTCCATCTTAACTACATTGATTATTTGGCGCAAGCATCCTTAAAAGTTTATGCAGGGACATTTTCAATAATCCAATTTATGCAAAACGCTTAATAATCATAAAATTTATCCATTTTGTCTATGAACTACGCAGTGAACCAAGCAAAAAAGAAAAGTGAGGTATTGGCAGCTTTGGAGATCGCATCGCGGAGGGCTTCCGGAGCTGCGTCGGAGAACGCGCCGTTAAGAAGCCTGCTTAGAAGTGAGATGAAAAAGAGACAGGTGTATACTGCAATATATGGCTTAGCACCAGCATATCCGATGGCATGGGCTATAGAACACATAGCCTCTACTGGCAATCAGCCGGGCCAGCCAATATCCAAGGTAGAGGGTGCGGTATGGCTGCTGAACTGCATGATCTCAATTAAAGTTGCGTCAGAACATTATTCAAAAACAAGGAAACTGAAGAGAGAGATTGAAGCAGAAAACATGCTTCAGGAAGCCATAAAATCTTATCCCGTGGCGGGAGTAAGAATAATCGGCGGAGAAAGTGCTGCAAAATAACAAGCATCTTCACACGGCAAGTATAATGGCGTTATCTTTAAATATCATAACCTGCGCAGTTATAATTGATGCCCATGGATAGGAATTTTAGAGTAATTAATGGAGGAAAGAGCGAGGAGAATCAGGGCCTGATCGGAAGAACAAGGTATGATTTAAATTTGATGGCCTCTAAGGCAAGAGACATGATGAATTCAAGGAGAGGCAGAGAGGCAGAGTGGAAGAAACTCGCTAGGGAGCCGCTTAAGCCTGCGCAGGAAATAACCCCGAAGCAGAAAATAGCAGAGTTAAAGGCAAAAGTAAGAAGGCTCAACAGGGTAAGAACTGGAGCTGCTCTGGCAGCGGCTGGCTCAGCGTCAGTATCGCTTTACGCTGCATGGAAGAACAATATTACTATCTCAACTGACGGAATAGGCATACTAGGACCAATCGGCGCATTTGTTGCCTTTAAAGCTCATGATAGGATAAATGTGCTGAATGAAAAAAAGAAGGAACTCCGCAGGAAGGCTACGCTAACTTTCGAACAACGCAAAACGCAGCCAGGCACTCACGTAAAGCTTATTCAGCATGAAACCCAGTTTAGTCCCTTCAAGCCAAGCGGCAGATTTGACTGGCCGAAAGATGAATGAAGAATAATAATCGCTGGTTAAGTGGCAGACTCATTTATACTGCGGAGTGGTGCACCAAAAATCTCGACTGCTAATGAAAAGTGGGCAATAAGAAGTGCATTCAGGGGAAAAGAAGAGGATCAGGTAGGTTTCCTTAGGGGTGAGCTTAAAAATGCGTCAAAGAGAAGAGGATCGGCAATTCCCGAATATGAGCCGCTTGAAATCGCAATAAGTGTTCTTGAGAATGGAATTAACCTGTCCAGGTCATTCGAAGGAGGCGATAGCATACAAAAAAGAAGAGACGCAGCAACCTATTTCAATGGAAGGTTCTCGTTAGAGCATGCTGCCCGCCTGCTTGAATCTGCAGCCAGGCTGCTTGAAAAGCGTGATCCCGGGCTGGCTATGAATGCAAATGAGATAGCCAAAGCAACAGAGTTAAGGAGAGACGGATTCGTGAAAAAATATGGTCTGCTTTTCGGTGACAAAAAAGAGTCCCTAGATCCTAACGCCGAGCCTTTGTCATTTTTGTAATCTGATCAAAACAAACATTTAAGCAGATAATAAATTCACAATAATTTATGATTTACTCTATTTAAGCGGCTTTATCAGAGCAGCGGAATGTAGTCAAAAACACCCATTATTTTTCAAAATAACAAAATTACTTAAACAAATTGCAAAAAACTCCTAATACTTAAATATCAGCTAAGTAACAATAAAATACATGCAATCAATAATTTCTAGAAGACGAGAGTCAACTTTGGGTCCTGAGAAGAAAGGAGAAGGCATCGAGAGGCAGAGCACCTTTGCAGATCAAAGGAGAAATCAGCTATTTAAGGATGCTGCGGTGATAGTAGCCGGTTTTTCTGCTTTGGTAGGAGGAGGAATCGGAGCCGGAGCTGCGCTTGGCATAATCCCAAGAACAGTGCATAAAAGCGAGGTCTACGAAGAGATACCAGCAGCCACAGTTCCTTCAACACGCGTAATCTACGCAGGCCATCTGCAGGAACTTGGCAAAATGATAAGGAAGTAAGAGCATATAAGATTAATTTGAAAGAAGAGAAGGTCTGGAGAAAGAGATACTATTATTAATTGAGAATCTCTAAAATTATATTGGAATTATGTATTTGTTCAGCGACGGAACAAGCTGTAGATACAATGAATTGGAAAATATAATTAATATGATGATTTTATAGCAGCAATTGAAAAACGTCTTCTTATTGGAGTAACACACGTTCCGGAAAATCTGTCTCAATTGAAAGAGCTGCTTAGGCAGCATTCATTCCAGAAGCTCGGCCTTGAGATGCCCGCTAGTTTGTCAGCACAGGCTCGGGTTAAGTTTAACATACAAACAGGCAGCAGATTCTTTGTTCCATTAGCAAGAGAATATATGCAAAGAGGAGTAAGGATCATACACCTAGATAACCAGAGGCTGCATTTTGAACGCGCAGTCGTGGCAAGGTCTTTACGGGAGTTTGGCGCAGAGGCAGCTCAGGCCATAGATCAGAGGCACATGGACGCAATGAACAGGTATGTAAATGCAGCAAAGCATTATAGCACAATATTGGATGAACAAAGGGAGGAGTTTATGGTCAGGAGAATACTCAAGAAGCACGTCCAGGTCGCAGTTGTTGGTGATGATCATGCAAAGCGTATGCACCAGCATTTGCCAGGATTTACATATATAGAGCTGCCTGATTCCAGATTCATGAAAATAAGCCAAAGAAAGGAATGAGATACTCAAATTCCAAAATAATAACATAAATAAAGATCTGGTTAGAGCTGCTTATTGCATATTTTTGGAAAATGCCTTGTTTTTGTTAAGCCATCCCTATTCCGCGTCAGATCTTGTAAAAAAGAATTGATTTTCCTCTGAGGTACATTTTTATATCAATTACATGGAAATATTACTTTTCGTTTCATATAAATGAAAGTAAAAATACTACTGTTAAAAATGTGAAACGAGCAGCATGAAAAAGGCTTCCGACGACAGAAATTTGCGAGTAAACGGGCCTAGCATCGCAGAATAATTGGCATTCGATATTTTAGATGGCTCGATAGATACGCTTTTAAAATGCAAATACCGCAAAATTTCGCCAATGACAGGAATATTCTTGAAAGTCTAAGACTTTTCTTGATTCACAAACCTTTTAGACATCTTTATTTTACTCCCTAGTTTTATTTGGGCATCTCTCTTCTTTGCACGGTTTCCCCCCCCTACGGGCAGCCTCCAGCATCTCCCTGCCTGCTCGAGCAACAGCTACCCTAGCGCTTAGATAATATGGATCTCCAGGAAGCCTAGACAGAAACCATATTGAAATTACGCGATTCTTGGAGTATACCCCAATATGCCCATCGTACAGCATTGGTTCTTCGTTTTTTGCACCTATAGTAGCAACCTTCACCGGCCTCCCTCCTGGCGGCCCGCTGACTTCCATTTCAAATGAAGTGATGAGACCGTAATCTGCAACATCGCGTGATACTACTTTATTATTGACTTCCAGTTCTAGCTTCTTTATGCGTCTGCCAAAAAAAGACAGATCTGCTCTTAATCACATCTTCTTCTTTCTTGATATATACAGGTTTCTCTGATTTCACGTATAGTTGAATTTATTCAGAAAATCCAAATAAGACAATAAAATATTAGATATTCTTATACTATCTTAGTTTCACTAAAAGCTTTGACTGAATGGCTTGCTGATTCTGCCTGCGCCTCCCTTTTGCTACAACGTGTTATCTTTTTACGCTCCCCATTAATATTCTTAGATTTTTTTTGTACGCTTCCGCCCATTCAGGTGTGCGCTCTTTTCGCAGCAGCCAGAGCTCATTAAGCACAGCCACTGCAGCGCTAGACTCGGCTTTTTGAATAACACGTGGAGAGTAACCTAGTCTGTCTGCCAATTCAGATATGGCCAATAAAGGCTGTTGATCAGAGAGCAGTCTTAGTGGATCGCTACTTATGCCATAGCGTATATAGAGGACATTCATCCCTAGCGCCAACGAAGCACCCCTTTGCCTCTTTATCTTTGCGAATATGGAAACCATGTCTTCTTTGCTGAATGCATCTCCAATGATTCTTACCTGACTTCTCATAGCGGCAACCACAGCTGTTGCGGTGGGTTTTACATTTTCAGATATCATTTTTTCTTTCATTTCCATATGAACACCTCGAATGCTAAAATAATATTATAGTATCCAATAACATTTTAGTACCGCTTCTTCTTTGGAATCGAAACTGCCATAACCTTCACTCCGTATGCTGCTTCCCATAAGACTTTAAAAAATCCACATATGCTCCTCCTGTGCTGTTGACATATCTCTTGCTTATGGCATCAAAATCCGCAATGTGGCTTTTTAGCTTTTCTGCAGCATGCCTTCCGCTAATTGCCCTGTATGTGGTTATGCTTGCGTTTGCCACTACTGAAGCTCCAAAAGACAGAGAAAATCCTGCTGCAACTGCACCCACTATGGCAGCATCTCCACCTACCTTATAGGCAAGATAACCAGTGCTCATGGCAAATGGGAACGAGAAAGCAGTTACTACCCTGCTCATGTTTGGTAATCTTCCCTCAACCCAGCGTACAGCGCCCAGGCCTTCGGCTGGCATTTCACTCTTTGCAATCTTTTTTATCATCCTGCTCCTCTTTTTGTCTATATGGCCACGCCACTTAAGCGTTGTGTCCGATGCGATAGACTGCTCCTCGCTAGACCTTACTATACTGATCAACTTATCTGCAGAAAGTTCCGTTGTATGTCTTGCATCTTTCTGCGCTCTTACCAAGGCTGCGTGCAGTTCCCTGTCAAATGGCCTGAACTCAGCGTATCTTAGGTAGCCAACACTGTTTTCAATCTTACCGCTAGTCTTCCTGTCCCTCTGAAAGTTGCTAAGCATTTGGTGCTCCAGCGCTTCTACCATGCGGTCTTTCCGTGACGATTGAAAAAATTTTGTCATAGTTTTACCATACTTGTATATTTGCATTTGTTACATATTTAAGCATTACGCTATTAATTTTTCTATTATTCTGTTAGATTATCTAAAATAGTTTTGGTATTAGCATCCTCCTGCTCCCGGACCAGGCATTTTATGAATACAGGAGAGGTATTACTCCCAATTGCACGTAATATTCTAATAGTATGTGAGAATATCTAATAATTTCTGATACATGAAGCTTGGCTCTGGTTAAGCTCTTCCTATTCATTACCTTCTGCCATACTTGCTGCCATCTTAGGCCTCTTAAGCATTCTGAAATCAGAGAATCTTCCTACGCTTGCAAGGATGTGCATGCCTTTTTGCAACTCCATGCCTGAAACGTTGCGCTTTGCCCACTTTATAAAGTCACTCACTTCAGGAGCAGCCATCCAGTCATCGATGAGTTCGCGTATTGTTCGTGAATCGCTCTTCCTTCCTGCATTTTTCAAGGCAATAGCTGCCTCGCCAAGAATGCCTCCGTGAAGATAGTATCTGGCTGCTATATCATAAAGCCTCTGCGCCCTATCAGGCTCCTTTTTTGTGTATTTGTACATGGTAGCTAAGCTGAAATTGATAGTGCCTCTTCTGTAGTCTCTGAGCGGATCATCTGCGAGTTCAAAGTAAGTATACTTAACGCCTTTTGTCTCCAGAGTAGCTTGCATGGTTTCACTCGCCATTTACGATACTTAGCGCCTTTTTAACGAATGCAGACTCTTATAATAATGATAAGCAACTCCAGTAACGGTCACAAGTCCGGCAAGAGAGCCTATTGAACCGTTAAGAACGGTGAATGAAGGATGTTTATAGGTTATGTCCATGCCCATGAGGGTAAGTTGCGATGAAGCTACAGCTATCCCTGCAGCTACCAGTTTTTTATCCAATTTATGTAGCTTTCTGCTTTGCATCATTAAGATCTATCTCTTATTATTTAAAAGTATTTTCTACAAAATAATACGCAGGCATTTTTTCAACAGTGCTTTTTTGGATTTGGCTCTGGAGAATCATGGCCCTATGCACAAGCCAGAATACTTAAGCGGTAAGATGGCAAACAGTCCATTGCAGGCTTATTCATGTAAATTATCATCGTGTTGGGTAATGGATGCGCATCAGCTGTTTTATATTTTCGGCATTGGCCATTAGCCTGGAAACTCTGTCGGATAAGTAGGCATGCAGACTGCATGCAAGCCGATAATTGTCCCTAACAGTGTATCCCATCGCAATCCTCGCATGTTCCTCGCTTGACTGCGCCACTCTTCCTTTCTTAAGGTTGTATTCTGAAGGGACATGATTAACGTATGCCAGCCATGAAGGGAGCTGAACGCCATTTTCTAATGCCATGATTATATCGTGCTGGTACGCGAGCGCCGGAGGTTTTCCTTGCGAGGTCAGCTGCGAGTACCTCAAGACTGCATCGCCGGGATATCCGAGTGCATGCCCCAGTTCATAATCATTGAGTGCATGCGAAGCTAGCGAGACACCTGCGCGGCTACGTCCCACAAAGGTTACTTCCAGATTAGGATACATCGCATAGGTAATGTCCGTTTTCATACCGAGCCTCTTCAGGGTACGCAGATCTTCTCTGGCAAGGCGGCGCTGTAGTGCAACCGGCTTAATACCTGCAGCTGCCAAATACAGGTCGCGTTCATCTGGAGGGCACAATTGCTTCTTCTCCGCCATTGCGGATATCTGCACGGCAGAGTTATGCTTGCTGCTCAGGAAGATCAATATGGCACCCGATATATCTGCTCTTATGGCTTATGAACTCCCGTTTCCATTGGTGCTTTTTTGCGAGGGTTCAAAGATTAAGACTATAGGTCCTGTCACTTCCGGTATCTTTTCGCGTCTGAAGAGTTCTCTTATTTTCTGCGGGATAGATGTTTTGGGCATATAATGTAAGCCATCTGACTGCTCCTTCACTTTCTGGATGTCAGATGCATGTTTAAAGTGCCTGCCACCATTAACTGAAGTCTTGGATAAATAGTCATGCTGATTCGCAGTGCCATTATCAATACGTGAGCCATTCACTCCGTCGCTCGCCTGATTTAGATAGGTTTCAGCAAATCCAGTTATTCCACTCGTCTTGCTTGCGCCGTATGTTGCCAGTGCGTTTATTAGACGCTCTTTGAATAGCGGCAGACGGTCTCTAAGGGAGACTTTACCAGCTTCAGAACCAGATGCCGGCTTCGTGCGCAGGCTCTCATCGGTTATCTTTATTGTTGGAAAGGGCTTTGGCTGCGTGACTTTCTTCCTGCCTGGGCCAACATCGCTTATCTCGGATACCGAGACAGGTGCGGTAAGCTGTTTGGCATGCCTGCCCTTATATGCTGCTGAATCGTCTGCCACAGGAAGCACAAATGGCTTGAAATGCTTGCCTAGCCTCTCCGACATAGACGATGCTCTTATGGAAGTAGCTGCACTGTGCCTGCTTAGATAAGGCGCTATTGCTTCGTTAGTACCCTCAATTGCACCGAAATGCAGGCCTCTTTTTGCTGTTGCCTTGCTATCCCCAGCAGTTTCAACTTCTTCCTTGCCGATGTCTTCAGGCATAGGTTTTACTGAGGTTCGTTCTGGAGAGTCACCACCCAGATCCTTGCCTTGCACTATCACCATTGGTGAAGCAGGGGCAATGCCGGCAGCGCTGGATTCGCCTTTTTTCTCTTCGTTTCCTGCGTACTGCGCTTTTCCCTGTTCGTTCTGCCTTTCTTCTGAAGAGGCGGGAGGTTTTATAATCCTGGCTCCAGGGCTAGGCTGCTGCGGAGCAGATGATGGCTTTGCATAACCATAAGTCTCTCCTTGCGCATGAATCTTGAGTTGTATCAGCATTATGTGATATAGTTTCAGATATTCTGCAGTTTTGCTCTCTTCCTTTCCCGGAATCCTCTCTTTATCAAGCGTATACTTCTGGCCAAGCTCGGAGATGAAATCCCTGACTCCCCTTTCCATGGAATTTACAAGGTTGAAATCGTGGCTGTTTGGCGTTTTAGGATCCTTTATCTTCCATTCCGCCAGAGCCTCATTTACATCTCTCTTGACTTCGGGTTTCTCCTCGACTACTTGCCTGCCGTTTTGGGATTGTGACTTTGCATATTTCGCTTTGATAACTGTAAAAGAAGGATTTATCTTGACATATTCGCCTTTTACTGAGGAACCCCTTGCTTCAGCAAGCTTGATTATATTATCTACAATGGCATTAGAATTTGACTTAGTAACCTCCATGCTTTCCTTAAAGCGAGGCATTGCGGATGACATATTATCAGCATAAAGATGAAGCGCTACACTGGCTGAATTTATCTTGCCAATCCTGTCGACGCTAAGATCCGCACCATTTTGAATATCTTTCAGCTGCATTTTCAGATCTTCGTAGATTGAATTTATGCGTTTCTGGACACCTATATTCTTGATATCTGTAGCGGCTGAGTTTTGGGTTACGGAAGGACCGCGAAGCGTGCTGCCTATTGCTGTTGAAGGCCAAGTTTGCATTTGTGGTTCAAAAGCACCACGGAGTGGAACCAACCTGACATCTGAACGCGTAGATTTGGTTGCTTGCATAGTATCAGTAATATATGCTTTTTTCAGATATTTAAATCAATATGTCAATGTGGCTTTGCACGTAAACCTCTTTTAAGTGCAGAATAAATGTGCAGGTTAAGGATTAAAAGTGCAGGTGGTAGATTTAATAAGTTATGAGCATAAGAAGATAATATGGTCTCAATTTCAAATATGTTTAGCAAGAAGTGGTTTCGCAGAGACATTCTTGTAATACTCGTTTTTCTCGTGTTGCAATTCATACTCGGAATGACATTAAACCTATTTGTTACCTTTCCAAATATACCTGTGAATTCCTCAGACCAGATTTACTTTAATGCAATATTTACAACCCCATTTTTGCTTGAGCACTTTATAGTGGGGGTTGGATTACTCCTCGGTTCTGCATGGATACTAATCAGTGCAATAAAAACTAAGTTGAGGAATATCTCTTTAGTTGCAGTTTTGGGGCTTGTTTCGATATTAACTGCGTATATCTCTGGCTTTGAGTTTCTGTTATCTGGATTTCAGAATAACCTTTTTTCTTTTACAATGAGCATAGGATTTATTGTCGCACTACTTTCCTATTTTAGGCTCTATC
>JAJZLT010000001.1 GCA_021803245.1 Microcaldota archaeon | reverse complement strand
TTTGAAATATCATAATAGATTACCTGAGACTATTCCTGAAAAAAGCAGCGATATAGCAGTATTTGCTGATAAAATTGCACGGTACTTCGCAAGACGCTATAAAAATACCAAGACAGCGCATAAGAACAGGGCCAGTTTGCAAGCTGCGCTGCTGCTTTACTGCGTTGAGGCAAGGATGCCGTCTATTATGCCGCCTACGCCTATTCCTCCCGTTGTCCTGACCGCTATCCTGTGGCTTAGCACAGGCCTTGCAAGAAATCGTATGTCGTCCATTATTACCTCCTTCCTGTTGTTTATGTAAGCCCTTGCCTTTGCAGTCTGCATGAACGCTATGTCGGCCCTCGGGCTTGCGCCCATTATTACGTGCATGTCTGTTCTCGTCGCTACTACTATCTTGGTTATGTATTCTATTACATTATCTGGTACAGTGACCTGCCTCGCCTCCTGCTGCATCTGAACTATGTCGCCTATAGTAAGTATCTTCTTAACCTCCTGGCTCTCCCCCTGCTTTATCCTGAGCATTCCCTGCTCCTCTTCTATGCTGGGATAGCCCACTTCTATGCGCATTATGAAGCGGTCTGAGAGAACCTTTGGCAGCGCCTCTGTGCCCTCTATCCTGAGCGGGTTCTGGGTTGCATACGCTATGAAAGGGCTGGGCAGCTGCAGCAGCTCGCTTCCCACGCTGACCTGGCGCTCCTCGAGGGCCTCGAGGAACGAGCTCATTACCTTGGGCTGCGCCCTGTTCAGCTCATCTATTAGCAGGATATTCGTGAAGATAGGGCCTTTCTTGAACTTTATTTCATTGTCTGCATCGCGGTAGGTGTACCCCAGTATGTCTTCGGGGCTCAGGTCCACAGTGCCTTGTATTCGCTTGAAATCTGCCTGTATCGTGTCAGCAAGGGCCTTGGTCATCGTTGTCTTTGCCACACCCGGAACACCTTCAAGAAGCGCATGGCCGTTTGCAACAAGGGCAAGGAAGAGCAGCTCAAGGGTCTCCTGCTTGCCTGAAATGTGCTTCTTCAGCTCTTCCATTACAAGCGCGAATTTCTCTTTGCCGTCCAAGCAAGCACCAGGTTCTACGAGTATATACTGAAACAAAAGATTTATATTATGCTCATTAGATACTATATAGCAGGTGCAATACTTATGATAGGAAAGGAATGCGAGCTTAAGAGGATAGCCCCGATTGCCGAAGTGCTTGAGATACTTGAAGAGAGGAGGAAGTACGGCGAATTCGGCTACGAGCAGCAGCTCGCTTACGACTATGCAAAGAAATTCTCTAAGCTGGAGAGCAAGCAGGCCGAGAAGCTGAAGGAGGAGCTTAAGGGGCTTGGAATAAGCGAGAAGAGCGCAATCTCGATAGTCAATATCTTCCCTGCAGAGAGTGCGCAGCTCAGGCAGATACTTGCTTCTGAGAAAAACACAGTCGAAGAGAGTATTGTTAACAAGACAATGGAAACGCTTGAAAGTTACAGAGGGAAGTAGAGCATGTCCAAGGATCTGGTGTCAACATGGAAGAAAGCGAACAAAGGAGAGGGGATCTTGAAGAGTACGCATTTGTACTCGACTACTTGCCTACTGGCAAGTCTTTTTCTGTAAAATCAGAGCCGCTTACACAGCTTATAGGGGAATCAAAGTTTACGCTCCTTGAAGCGGTACCTAAGAGCAGTGAGATAAAGATAGAGGAAAGGCTGTATATAGGCAAGGGCACCAGGGACAAGATCGCACTGATAAAAGGCAGGCTCGCATACGAGAACCTTACTGAAGGTTCGAAGAATGAGCTGCCCAATGCAATAGCTAAAATAATAATGGGCAACGAAGCAAGATTCATAGAGTTCTTCAATACCGCTTCATCGCTGAACATACGCATGCATTCGCTTGAGCTTCTGCCAGGTATAGGAAAGAAGCACCTGGCTGCCATACTTGATGCACGCGAGGAGAAGCCTTTCGAGAGCTTCAGCGACATGGAGAAAAGGGTAACTATGCTCCAGAATCCCGTCAAGCTGCTTACCGACAGGATAATAATAGAGCTCAAAGGCGAGAGCAGGTTTTACATACTAACGAAACCGCCCCAGCAGCAGAGGTACTGAGCTATTTCGCATGCATGGGAACCATGCTGGGCTGCTGGTCTCTTTCTGCCGGCGCCTAAACGGCACTGAAGATTAGAATTTGAGAACAAAGACGCGGTATCCGAATTCTGCCTGCCCGCGGTATTTTGGGCCTATCGTGAGCAGCTCTTTTGGCACTTCTGCAACGCTTATCTCTTTGAAGCCTCTCGCAAGAAGCATCCTCTTCCCTGCTCCAGCGCGATTGGTAAAATCTATTATTGTGCCTGACTTATATTTCCTTTTTATTGACCTGAGCACGATGGCGCCTATCCTGCCGCCTATCCCCATGCCCCGGTACTCTTTTTTCACTATCAGGGATCTGAGCTCTATCCACCCGCTTTCAGGCCAGACATTCACTGCTTCATGCCCGGCAATTACTCCTTCGCATACAGCCACGTATGAGAGCCGCGCTTCGACCCACTTTTCCAATGTTTCCCTTGAAACAGGAAGCAGCGCGCCGGTGAGCCTGGCTTCGCTATCGATCATTTCTAGTATTTCAGGGATATCGCTCTCGACGGCTTTTCTTATCCTGATTTTTGGGGGCAAGTGATCGCGTTTGTTGTTTGATGCTGGGCTTTCTAATTGCAAAAAGTATGCTCTTTGCTTAACCTGCCAGTTTCTCAAGGTGCAGCTGCGGCACTACAAGCTTGACGCTCTTTGATTTTGAAACGTTGATCTCTACCACATAAGCGCTTCCGCGCTTCTCCAGCACTGTTCCCACCCTGCCGCGGTACCTCGGATGCGGTATGTTGCTGAGGTTGCCCTTCGGGCTTATTACCACCCTGCTTCCTATCTCAAGCTTCTTAATCTGCCTGCTTATCCCTAACTTTGACGCTTTTACGTGCCTTGATAGATTCCTGCTCCTTCCGGAAAACAGGCCGTGCGAACGCTGGGTCATTCTGCTCACATTTGATAGATAACTATTCATCTGCAGAAAAACATATAAATACCTTCCAGTATAACTATAAGTGGTTTTTAGTGGTCAAATGGCAAAAGACGCGGCGCATAGGAAGAACGGGTCCAAGATTTCCTTGCATCCTGATTTTAAGATAGAGAACATTGTGGCAAGCGCAGACCTGGGTGTTGAGCTTGACCTGTACGCCATCGCCAAGGCATCAGCGGATGTTGACTACGAGCCGGAGCAATTCCCAGGGGCAATCTGCAAGATCCATGAGCCGAAGACAGCCTTGCTGCTCTTCAAGAATGGAAAGATAATCTGCACAGGCTCGAAGACAGAGGAGGACATAAAGAGAGCCATAGACCAGGTAATAAAGATAGTTGCCAAGTTTATAATAAAGGATGCCCAGTCACGCTCCTCGTGAAGGCCGGCAAGGCAGTTATCTTACTTATCCCTGCCTATCCTGTTCAGGAAGGCCTTGTATATTAAGTAAAGCACGATTCCTAAAATGGCTATAAGCGTGAAGGCGGCATAAACGCTTCCGGACTTTAGCGCATAGTAGCCAAACAGCATCAGCACCACATCCCAGAACAGCGAGCCTGCTACAGAATAGAGGAAAAATTTCTTTCTCTCCATCATCGCGAAACCTGCCGGAAAACTGATCAGTCCGCGCACCACAGGAAGCAACCTCGCTATGAAGACAGCAAATGCGCCGTTTTTCTCGAACCAGCTGTCAAACGAGTCCAGTGTAGACCTCTTTATGTGAAGCTTGTCAAGGTGCTTATAGACTACATCCTTGCCAAGGAAATATGCCACATAATAATCAATGAACATGCCGATTATTTCGCCGGCCAGTATGATCAGGAGTACCAGGTAGAAGTTAAAGAAGCCCGCAGCTACAAGGCTGCCTGTCAGAGGCAGTATTACTTCGCTCGGTATCGGCAGCGAGGCAGATTCCAGTATCATAACTAGGAAGACTCCGGCATAGCCGTACTTGTATATCAGCGGCGAGAACTGGGAAAAGATGCTTAGAAACATTATCAGCATGGATGCGCCTTGGGAATAAAGATTTAGATAATTGCAGACTAATATTGCAGGAGAGGTATCTTATATATTATTGCTTCTCTCTCTTTAGTTGAAGAGGCATGAAGATTTTAGGATTTAATGCCGTGTCAAACAGGCTCAGGCTGGTGCCTGAATCTTTCGAAGACCTTTACCTCCTCGCCAGGATAATTGCCAGCGGAGACAGGATAGGGGCCAGGAGTTACAGGCGTTTCAAGAGCACCGAGGATGACGAGGGCGAGCAGAAAGAGGTCTTCATTGTTATTGAGGTGGAGAAGGTAGAGATAGACCGCGGGGCCGGAAGACTCAGGCTCACCGGCAAGATAGCGGAGGGAAGGCCTGAGGAGTACGTCAGGCTCAGGGCTTACCATACCCTAAACATAGGCGCCACGGAAGAGATGGAGATAACGAAGCAGGAGTGGAAGGATTACATCTTGAAGAGGATAAGGCAGGCAGTTGAGGAAGCGAAGCGGCCGCGCTTAGGCATAATAGTCCTGGATGATGAAAAGGCGCTAGCTGCGTATGTGCGAGGTTACGGAATAGACATTGTTGCTGAAATATACAGCAAGCTCAGCAAGAAGATGAGCGAGAAAGAGTTCGAGAAACAGAGGAACAAGTACTTTGACGAGGTAATAGCGGAGGCCAGCGGCATGGAGATAGAGATAGTCATAATAGCAGGGCCGGGGTTCACAAAAGATGACATAGCACTGTATATGAAAGACAGGGGGATAGCAACAGGCAAGAAGGTGGTGTACGCGCAGGCCAGCGATACCGAAAGGTCGGGTATACGTGAGGTAACCCAGAGCGAGACCGTCTCGAAGATACTTGAGAACGAGCACGTTAAGAAGGAGTTTGGATACCTTAATGCATTCTTTACCAGCCTGAGACTTGGCCGCGGCATAAAAGGCAACGATGAGGTGTATAGGGCGCTTTCCGAATACAGGCTTGGCGTAGTGATGGTAAACGACTCCATGATAAACAGGGAGGAGATAAAGCGCACGCTCGATCTGGCAGACAGGAGCAATGTGAAGATAGAGATCTTTAATGAGGAGGATGAAGCTGGGAAGCAGCTCGGCAGCTTTGGCGGAATAGCCGGTATTGAGAAAGGAGCCGCATGATCAGATGCCGCTAAGCGTTACTGCCTGGACTACGCCGCCGTTGCTGCACGCGTTTGCCCATGCCGTGGCTATTTCATACAGGCCGTTCTTTGCAGTGAATGTCTTCTCGCTGTTTATCACCGAGCCGGAAGAAGGATTCCATGCGGCGCTGGTGAAGAGCTCGTTCCAGTAGCTTTGGCTGGGCGGCTTGTAATAGAATTCTATTGCCCCGGATGAATAAACGTTTATAGTTACCTGCGAGCTTACATACGGCATATATATTACCGAGTAAGCCATCTCGAGCGTCGAGTTGTATGGCTGAATGCATTTTATTTGGGAGTTAAGCTGCGAGACAGCCTGCGGGTAATTGCTAACAGTAATGCCGAAGAAACTCTGTCTTACATAAGTAGATGTGCCGAAAGCATAAGTCGCTGCAGACGATGTGCTGTTGGCAACCCAGTCGCCGTTCTGGACTATCGTATACCCTGCCGGCACTATGGGCTCATAGTTATATGGAGGCCCGAAGATGCTTGAAGGCGCCTTCGAGACTATAACGCTGAAGATGTACTCGGGTGTTGTGGAAGGATATGCAGAAAACGAGCCCTGGTAGGTTGCGTTGTTCCCTGTGCAGGAAGAGATATTCTGCAGGTACGCAAGCCCCACGTCGCACAGCCTGGAGTTTACTGAGAATGAGCCGCTCTTGAGCTGGCTTGCCTGCAGCGATTCGTTTATGACCCCTACGCACGTAGCTTCCTCGCCTGGATAAACGAGGTTCGGGGAGCAGGCGCCTGCACCTGTAATTCCTGCCATAGTTACATTGAAACCGGTGACGTTTATCGGCGCCTTCTGGTCATTTGTTATGGATATGGTGAGCGTGGAGAACGAGAGAGACGAATTTGTATATATCCAGGAGAAGCTGCATGTGATAGAGCCGAAGGCATCGCAGACAGTCGGAGGCACAGCTGTCTTGTTAAAAGCAAGGAAGAGTATTGCTCCTATGGCTATCCCTATTATTATAAACGTGAAGCTGTAGGTTGTCAGGAACTCTATTGCGGATTGCAGCTTCATTCTGATGACACCTTATTCAAAGCAAAGGCCGGTAACTTGAATGCATTTGCAGGGTATGTTTTATGTGCAGTTGAAGCTAACCCGCCATACAATGCTACTGAATGCAAAGTGCTTTCCTTTGGAATTGCTTTTGAGGTAAACCTGATCTGTGCCTCCACATATTTGCATGTCCTGGATTTGAAGGCACGCGCAATTCCCATGTTTCCTGTTTTGTCTTGCATTCTTATATATCTTATTGGCGCTTTCGCTGCCGGCTTGAGAGCGCAGACATGCATAACGACATAGGAGCGCTCGCTTCTCAGTACCAGCCCCTGAGCTTCATCGCATAAGCTACGCGTTCAAGCGCAACTATATAGGCACCCATTCTTGGAGGTATCCGCCTGCCTGACTCACCGTACTTTTTCTGGGTCTTTACCATGTCAGCGAACGATTTTGTAACTACCTTTTCAAGCTTCTGGTTCACTTCCTGCTCGCTCCAAAAATAGCCTGCGCGGTCCTGAGCCCACTCGAAATACGAGACTATCACACCGCCTGAATTGACAAGGAAGTCAGGCATGTCCAGTATCTTGCGTTCAAACAGTATCTTATCTGCCTCAGGAGTTACGGGCCCATTGGCAAGCTCAAGGACAAGCTTTGCCCGGACCTTGTCCGCGTTCGCGGCTGTTATCTGGTTCTCAAGTGCAGCAGGTATCAGCACATCCACATCCATCTGCAGCAGCTCCTCGTTGGTTATCTTTTCCGCTTTCTCAAATCCCTGCACTGAACCTGTCTTCTCCTTTGCCTGCGCTAGCTTGTCGAAATCCAGGCCTTTTTCCGAGTAGACGCCCCCTCTTGAGTCGCTTATCGCAACTACCTTAGCTCCTGCAAGCTCGGTCGCTATCTTGAACGCAAACTCTCCGGCATTTCCGAATCCCTGTATGGCTATCTTGCATTTTTTCAGGTCCAGCTTCAGCAGTTTCGCTGCCTCGCGCAGCACATACATTCCGCCAAGGGCAGTGGAATCGAATCGTCCTTCCGAGCCGCCGAGCTCTACCGGCTTTCCGGTTATGAAGCTTGGCTCATTTTTCCTGTATATCTTTTCATATTCATCAAGCATCCAGGCCATGACCTGCGAATTTGTATAGACATCAGGAGCGGGAACATCTATGTATGGACCCACAAAGCTGCTTACAGCGCGGATAAAGCCTCTCGAGACATTCTCAAGCTCTACTGCATTCATGCTTTTTGGATCGCAGATTACGCCGCCCTTGGCTCCTCCAAACGGTATATTTGCAAGCGAGCACTTCCATGTCATCCATGCAGAAAGTGCCTTTACCGTATCAAGCTTCTCCTCAGGATGGAACCTTATCCCTCCCTTGCCTGGCCCGCGGGCATTATTGTATAATACCCTGAAACCTGTAAAAGTCTTTACCGTACCATCGCGCATCTTTGCTGGAAAGTTCACCGTCACGGTTCGCATGGGCTCCCTAAGAAGCGCATGTGCAGTCTTATCAAGCTTCATTATTTCCGCAGCATCGTCTAGCTGCTGCTGTGCTATCTTGAAAGGATCCAGTTCTTCTTTCATTTGATCAACCAGTATATTATTGCAATATTCGCAAACCTTATTTTAAGCTAAGTTCCTTGGCTATCCTTCCGCAAAGCGCATCAACCCTTGAGTTTATGCTCTTCTCGTCTTCATTTCTTGCGATTCCCTCTGCTATCTCGGTTTCCAGGCCGTGCCTGGTTATATATTCTTTTACACGGGACACTTCCCGGGAGTACTTCCCATTCAAGTACTTGCTGACTGCAACCTGCACGATTCCCAGCTTCCTTGCTATCTCTGCCTGCTTGTACCGATATTTTTTCTGCATCTGCTCTGCGACCGAGGCCCTTATGGCAGGTATTATTACAAGCGTTATGCTTCTACATTCAGGTTCCATGATAATAAGGTATTAATGGCTTTATTTATAATACTTGTGCAGCACATTATTTCTTTCTCTCGCTCTGCTCGCTGTCAACTATGCCAAGAGAATACTTGATTTTTCCCAGGACTCCTTTGCCCTTAGATATATTTTCCTCCCCTTCCTTTTCTGGCTCTCCGGACTTAGCATTGCGCTCTTCCTCTTTATCATGCTTTTCATGGAATCTTTTCTTCTCTTCTGGCGCATGGCCGTGAGTTGGCTCTGATCCGGAGATCATTTCTGAAAGATAACTTAAGTCGTCTCCTGGAGGGACTATTATCACTCTTACGTTTTCGCTCTTTGCAAGCTTTACATCATCTTTTGAGGAGCAGACTGCAGAGTCTATTTTATATTCCTTGTTTAGCTTTATGTTTGCCTTTATGTAATCTTTAGTGGCTACTATTGCTGCAGCATAAGAATTATTGCTTATGGAATTGTGAACCTCCTTGCATAGATCTTCCAGGCTCTTCCCCACCATTTCTTTGGCTATGAGCGAGACAGAATCGCCAAGCTCATTTGAGATCTTATCTGCGAATCCGGATTCGTTGCTTATTGCAAGGATTTTCATGATATACATGAATAAAGGGCAGGGTAAGTTTAAATCTGTTGCTATATCCTCGCGAAAAGAATATTAAATGGGCATGCGGAATTTGGAAATTCATAATTGCAATGGGGAGCCCGGGCGGTGGGGCAAATGCCCGGGTTTGTCTTCCCCACTCCAATATTGGAGCATTACTTGCTGATTTCGCAGTGGCTTATCAGCGCCTTCGAGGTTCCATTTGCTGTCTTCTCTATTCTCCTGCCAAG
>JAJZLT010000042.1 GCA_021803245.1 Microcaldota archaeon | reverse complement strand
GTTGAAGAAAGCAAGCCAGAGGCTTATAAATAAAGTGACCGAGATTGCCGCGCCTGCGTAACGATTTGCGCCTATCGGAAGTAAGGATCCTACGATGAAGAAGACTGCGAATATGGCGAGATTCGTGAGAGGCCCTGCAAGCGAGACGTAGCCATTCTCTTTCTTTGTGAATGAGTTCGTATATATCATCGTTGCGCCTGGCAGGCCTATTAGGAAGCCTACAAGGCTTGAGAAGAGTGTTATTATTATTCCCAGATCAGAGCGCCTGAAGCCGGCTATTGCACCGAACCGCTGTGCTACAATCTTGTGCATGTATTCATGGAGTATGAACGACAGGGAAGCAGCAATAAAGGCTATTGGCAGGTAATAAAGGAAGCCTCCCGGACCATTGCCTCTCAACGCGCCGCTGAGCAGCACTGCGAAGGCTATTGTAAGGGCCGCATCAGCGATAAGCAGATCCTCGATTTCTCCAGTGAGGTTGATATTCTTCCTGTAAAAAGCCATACTACCAGTGTTATTTTTAGCTTTCTAATATAAATATCTCGTTTGCAAAAAGATTTAATTATATCTAATGTATAGTTTACGAAGCAGCTAAAAGCCTACCTCTCCAGCAGTCACAATATCCAAAGTCCCATAGTGTAGTGGTCAAGCACGCCAGGCTCTGAACCTGGAAACCCCAGTTCGAATCTGGGTGGGACTAAATTTCTTTGCAATCAGGATATGCGTTGCGGCAACAAGTTCTGTTCACCGCAAGCGAAAAGTTTATATTCTTTATTATTTTTATACTTTTGGGATTTCTGGTATTATGGTAAAACCTGTTCATATAGTAATAGCGATACTTCTTCTGATACCCCTGATAGCACTGCTTGACATACCCTCATACAACAGCGTTAAACCCTCGCTCGGAGGCATTTCGTTCTTTTACTGGTATCAGTTGCTCTGGATGCCGATAGCGGCAATTTTGTATTACATCGCATCTGTCCTATGGAACAATCTTGAAAAAGATGAACCTGTGGCAAATGCGAAGCAAAGGCGCAGCCGCGTGAAGAGGAAATAATATGATTAACTTGATATCTCAGATAGTTTTCGTACTCTTATTCATAATCTTTGTTGCACTGGGATTTTACGGAAGCAGATGGAGAAAAGGGGATTTGAGAAAGCTGAAAGAATGGGGGCTGGCCGGAAGCAGGCTCGGCACTTCTCTAGGCTGGTTCCTACTCGGCGCAGACATCTATACGGCATATACCTTTATAGCAGTGCCATCCTCGCTCTTTGCAAAAGGCTCAATATACTTTTTTGCAGCTCCATACGTTATAATAACATACGCGTTCGCGATGTGGGCGATGCCTAAGTTTTGGAGAATAGCAAACAAGCACGGATACATAACTGTTGCTGACTTCGTTAAAGAGATATTCAACAGCAGGCTGCTTGCAATCTCGGTAGCACTCGTTGGCATAGTAGCCGAGCTTCCATACATCGCCCTGCAGATAGTGGGCATGCAGGCAGTATTAATAGCCCTGCTGAGTGGAATAGGCGCTACAGCAGTCATAATCGAACTCTCGCTTATAGTTTCGTTCATAATACTGGCAGCGTTTACCTGGACCAGCGGTCTCAGGGGTGCAACTCTGGGCGCGATCCTAAAGGATGCGCTCATACTGGTAAGCGTGGTGGCCGTGGTCGTGGCTGTTCTTTCAATAGGCGGTTTCCAGACGGCATATGCAAAGGCTTCAGCATCATCCATACACTACTTCCAGCTTCCGTCAAGCTTATACAATGCTTATTGGAGCCTCTTCGTCTTCAGCGCACTTGCTCTCTATCTTTATCCGCATGTAGTAAATGGCTCGCTGGCTCAGAAGAACCCTAAATCAGTGAGAAGAACAGCCTCGCTGCTTCCTCTCTACAGCATAGGCCTTGGATTGCTGGCAATGTTTGGATTCATGATATACGGAGTACCTGCAGCAATGAGCTATGTTAAGTCATTTCCTGTATCTGTTCAGGGAACACAAGTAGTTCCTGGCCTAATACTCACGCTGCTCCCATCGTGGCTGGCCGGAGCCGCCCTCCTCGGCATATTTATCGGAGGCCTTGTGCCTGCGGCGATCATGGCTATAGCTGCGGCCAACCTCTTTACTAGGAATATAGCAAAGGAAATAAAACCGAAGATGACTCCTTCGGGCGAGACAAGAGTGGCCCAGGTCTTTGCTGTTGTGTTCAAATTCCTCGCACTTGGCTTTGTCTTCATAATACCTGCCACCTTTGCCATACAACTGCAGCTTTTCGGCGGCATACTGATACTTCAAATACTTCCTGCTTTTGTGTTTGGCCTGATAACAAAGAACCTCAACAGGAGAGCATTGTTCTTGGGACTCCTTGCGGGAGTGATCAGCGGTGTCTACATGATGCTGGCTGCCAACAATTACGCCACGTGGTCTACTACGCTTATAGCGACAGGATTCGGACCTGTATTCATAGGGATGCTTGCGCTTGCAATAAACATAATCATAGTAGTGGCGGGCACACTGATAGCAAATGCAATGAAGATAACAAACAATGTACCGAAAGCTGTGCTCAACGACTTCTGAGGTTTTCTCTCTGCAGTGTCATCTCTGAGAAAATAAGCCCTGAGCCCTGCTCTACAAAAATTCCGAGATACTGTATTGTCATTTAATGTGCTTCCTGAAAAAGTCACGCACCATCTGCCATGAGTCTTCCGCAGCATCTTTATTATATGTCTGTGCGCTTGTATCGTCAAAGAATGCGTGCCTGGCTCCAGGATAAGTCTTCACAGTAAACGGTATCTTATTTTCTGCAAGCTCCTTGACAAGCTCGTGCAGGTGAATATTTATCCTGACGTCTTCACCCCCATACAGTCCCATCACTGCCCCTTTCACTCCCTTTATTTGTTCTATAGGCTTCGGATTCTCGCCATAGAATATTACTGTTGCATCAGTTCGTCCTCTGCAAGCAAGGCTTATTGAAAGCCCGCCTCCAAAGCAGAAGCCCATGCTGCCTACCTTTCCATTCAAATTCTTCAAAGAGGCAATATAATCTATTCCTGAAGACAGATACTGAACAAAAAGGTCTATTGGCCTGTTTGCGAAAAGGACATCATTTACCTCCACTACTGCTTTTCTTGAATTATCCCCCGATTTTTCCAATTCCTTCGCCCTAAATTCTGAATCACGCTGCTTCTCTGAAGGTATAGACATCATAAATTTCATGGCTTCGCGGATGTTCTCTTTCGTTAGTACAGGAGAGAGCTTTTTACTTGAGAAGAGGTCCGGAGCAAGTACAATATAACCTTCTGAGGCAAGCCTATTCGCAACATCTTTTATGTGATCATCAAGTCCAAAAATTGCATGTATTAAGATTATACCTCCATGTTTTTCGGAATCGTCAGGCTGCGCAAGATACGCTGAGATCGAGTTACCATTGGTGTCATATTTTATGCTCTTACTTTTAATCTGCATTTCATCACAGTTCTAATTCATGATACATTAAAATTCATTGACTATTTCAATTCTATTAAGATGAAGAATACCGCATGGTATACTTCTATCCTATAAAAGGTAAATCAGGAATGTTAATAATACTGCAGTAATCAAAGAATAAAAATTTATGCTCATGGCTTTTCTCATGTCTTCTCTGTGGGCATTGCTGTTCCTTACTGCGCCTCTTTTGCCTCCCGAGCCTGTTAAATCGTATATCCCTCTCGCTGCAAAACCTGCACAGAATTTGAAATAGCCCTGATATATCCCCTCAAATCCCAGAAAGAGGGGTATAAAGCAAACCAGCAGTACCAATCTAGGAAGAGAGAATGCCACATACAACGATATTATTGCCATAGCGGCTACAATGCCTACGGCGCCTAACGCATACCGTTTTATTATCTCATTCTTGCCTATGTTGCATGCTCCGGGCTTATATGCTGCCATTCAACCATTCAGATTAATTCGTGATAGCTGTAAATATGTGACATCCTCCCACCCGTGAACGGCGTGGGCTTCCAATGGTGTTCTTTGATTGGTCATCTTGAAGCACCAAGTATAGTTCCTCGTTCAGCGACATCTGCCTTCATTGCTGAAGGTCTTACGATATCTCCAGAGGCGTGACTTTCCCCTTGTCCAGAGGTAGCTCTTTTGAGTATGTTTATGCTTGCATTCAAATCCCTGTCAATATTCAATCCGCATTTCCCACAGTTGAATGTCCTTTCTGACAAAGGCATTTCCTGAATGTTTCCACATCCACTGCACATCTTTGACGTATTCTGAGGGTTCACTCCAACTGCCACGCAACCAGCACTTTCAGCCTTGTATTGCAGCATATGGATGAAGTTTCTCCATGAGGATTCACTAATGGACTTTGCAAGATGATGATTCCTCACCATGTTTGCGATTTTGAGTTCCTCGTATGCAATGAATGAGTATGAATGGACAAGGCTGTATGAAAGTTTATGCAGATAGTCTTCCCTGATTCGTGATATGTGTTCCGAGTATTTTGAAAATCTCCTTATTGCCTTCTTTCTTTTCGATGAACCTTTTTCTCTTCGTGATATTCTTTTCTGCAATCGTTTCAGCCTGTTGCTTTCTGCCTTTGATATATTTCTGTTCTGAAACACAGAACCGTCTGAGAGAGTTGCATAGTTCTTGATTCCCAAGTCTATTCCGGCTATTTCCTTCCCGTTTGTAAATGGAATCACTTCATCTTTTTCAACCGCAATTGTGACATACCATTCTCCAGATTTTGTCTTTTTTACTGAAAATGTCTTTACAGAACCTTCAATGTCCCTGTGGTTCACGAAGTTTATCCTGCCTACTTTTGATAGCATGATGCTCTTCTTTTCTATCTTGAACCCTGACTGAGGATATGTCAATGACGATACGAAAGTCCTGAAACGCGGGAATCCGACTTTTACTTTCTTTCCTCCACGTTTTTCCTTTGCCCTCCTGAAGAAGTTTTTGTATGCCTTTGAGAGCCTGTCAGGAACGTTCTGCAAGGCCTGTGAATAGACTTCATTGTATTCTGGATGTTCCTTCTTGAATCGTGTGACCCATTTAATCATATCATATTTGGTGAATGTCTTTCCAGTATCCTTGAAATGCTCTTTTGCCTTTTCAAGGAGATTATTGTAGAGTTCTTTACAGAGAAGCATCTGCCGATTAAGGACAGCCTTTTGCTCCTTTGAAGGATATGCCCTGAATTTGTATGCCTGTTTCAAGATGACCATAGTTATTACGCCATTAGGACTTATATACATTGCAGTGGCTTATATCCCACCCATAAAGGGCGTGGGTTTTACGCCACGATTGATAAATAGCATTGGCCGCTTCCATTCCTCTCGCAACTATAAAAATTATAAATTCATAGCCGAAACTTCTATTATTCAGATGCGAGATGAAAGTTAAATGCAACAAAAGGCGTATAAATATCAAAGGTGCAAATAAAGTGGTCGTATGAAAACTGCGTATAAATATGGCGTCTATCCTTCAAAAAAGCGGAAAGAAATACCTAATAGGCAGATTTCTCTTGCGAGGGAATGCAGTAATTGTGGCAACGTTCAGGAGTTGCCACTCTCGGAAAGAATATGCCTCTGCAATAGATGCGGCATGCAGATGGACATAAACGCATCAATAAACATACTCGGCAGAGCTACCCTCGGACAGAGGGGAAGTCGCGCTCAGGGAGAGAGTGTAAGACCTCAAAGTGAGGCGGTTCTCGAGGAACTGAGAACATACCCTGCAAATGCAGGGGAAGCCAACGACTTTTAGTCGTTGGGGGTGTCACTCTTATGGAGAACTTATCTTGGACAGAAAAATACAGGCCATCCAAACTTGACGAGATAATAGGCCAGGGGCCTATAGTGAATAGGCTTAAGAGCTTTGTAAAGGCAAGTAACTTTCCCAGTATGATCTTCTCGGGCCCTGCAGGTGTAGGCAAAACCACTTCTGCCATAGCTATGGCAAAAGAGTTATACGGTGATCATATAAGCGAGGCGTTTCTCGAGCTTAATGCATCTGATTCACGCGGCATCGACGTGATAAGGGGCAGAGTCAAGGAATTCGCAAGGACAATCGGGCTTTCTTCAGGCCTTGTGAAAATAATATTCCTGGACGAAGCCGATGCCCTTACTCCAGAAGCGCAGCATGCGCTAAGGCGGACAATGGAGCGATATTCGGCAACAACCAGATTTATACTTAGTGCAAACTATTCGAGCAAGATAATTGAACCGATACAGAGCCGGTGCGTGGTCTTCCGTTTCAAGCCGCTTAAAGAAGAGGAAATGCGTGATTACATAAACCGGATAGTCAAAGGAGAATCGCTTAAGATAGATGACAAGGCCATAGAGGCGCTGCTTTATGTAAGCGAGGGCGATCTGAGAAAACTAACAAATATACTTCAGGGTGCTGTTGGCAGGGGCGAGTCCATAACTGAAGAGCACATTTATGATATAGCCTCTAAAGCCAGGCCCAAGGAAGTCAGCGCAATGCTAAGATATGCGATAAGCGGAGATTTTGTCAAGGCAAGAAATGAGCTTAACACATTGCTAATGGTTTACGGCATGAGCGGAGAAGACATACTCCTGCAATGCTACAGGGAAGCTCTTAACCTGCCTGTTGACCAGCATGCGAAGCTGAAGCTGATCAGCAGGATAGGCGACTGCAATTTCAGGATCGTGCAGGGCGCAAACGACAGGATACAATTGGAAGCGCTGCTTGCTGAGATGGCGATATCCCCATAATAATTTCATAGGTCAGCCTCCAGATTAACTATAACATTGGAATTTTTACTAATCAGAAAATACTGAAATTAAAACCTCTCCTGATATCGTACATTAGAAATAAATAGTTTTACACGGGTCATATTACTGCTGGGAGAGGAAAGATGGTTTTAAAGCAGAAAGAAGATATTCGTGAAATGCCGCCTTCTTATATGTTAAGGCATCCGATCGAAGCGCACAGAAACAGGCAGGATGCCAAGGCGCTGTTTAGAAAAGCAGTAACTGACGCGCAGAGGCAATCAATGTCCGGCGAGCACCTGTTTGCGTTCATGTCATATAAAGATGCGCAGGATATATCCAAGAGAGGCCGTTTAGGCGCGAGAGCCGCATTATCTGCCTTACTCGGGCAGGCGCGCGAGTTTTTATCTGAAGCTGCTGCAGGCACGCCTAACTTCATAAGCGCATTCAGGGATGCCGGAGGCAAGATAAAGGGCCACATATCTGAAGTGAGTCACATAGATTCTGAGCTTAAAGAGCAAAGCCTGGATGCAGAGCTTGAAAGACAGGGCCTGAACCCGGGGCCTTATGGCCATGAATCCACTAAAAAGCTAAGGCGTTCCTAGCCATGAAAAGCTATGGCAAGAAGTCCCTGTTCTTTATTTTTTCCTTAATGTATTCGTCAACGAAGGTTAGCCTTGGCCCTTGCAGCGCGTCCTGCTCCAGCTTCTTCTTTGACTTTATCATCCGGGCCAGCTCTACCTCCCATTCCTTGTACTTCTTAATCCATTCATAGCTTATCATCTCTTGGGCCCTTTTCAGGTCCACTTCGCTGGCGTTTATTGTAAGCTTGTTAAGAAACTCGTATTTGTCGAGGTCGCTCATGGTCACTCCGATGAATTTTGCATCAGGCGTAGCAACATCGCCGCCAATATATGCAAGATTTATGCTGCCTGTCTTTATGGTCCAGTATATGTACCATCCCCATGCATCAGAGTCAGTGAAGACGTATACCGGCAGGCCCTTTTCAGAGAGCTTTTTTATCAATCTCCGCGTGCCCCTGGCAGCCTGACCCTGCGGAGTCATTATTATCGCATTCTCTTTCTTCCAGAACAAGTCTTCGTTCAGCCTCTGCCATAAGGCGTCTTTTTCAACAACAAGCACATATTTTGCCTTTACGTCTACAAATTCAATATCATTGTCGACATCGCTGGGTATGGCCCAACCGCTCCTCCCCTGTTTTGTGCAGTCAATCTCTATCTTCTCATTGCCGAACGTGTCAATTATCTTCAGATTGCCGGCGAGCACTCCTTTCCGGTTTGCATTCAGATTTAGTTCTTCTCTCTTGAGCCCCAGCGCCACTTCCAGATCCTCTATGAGCGGATTTGATTCGGCCTGTTCGCTGAAGATGTTCTCATCAACATCCTCGCCAAGCGAGAATTTCAGTTGGTAGTAAAGTCCCCTTATTGTAGTGTGCAGATTCTCCTTTATGAATTTATGGCATTTTGCCGCGATTGCTATTGTCTGCATAAACTTCTTCGACTGCGCCACATTTATGAAGCTCCTCTCTTCTGAAGCGCTTCCCAACTTCAGATACCTGTTTTTCTGATCATAAAGTATGTTGGACCGTGTCCTCGCTAGCGTCGTGAATTTAGGATTCCGCCCAGAATCTATGTCATTTATTATGGACTTGCCAAGGTCTTCTATGGCCTCATTCGGTTTCTTCTCTATGGAATTCTGCTTAGCCATCTTGCTCACCCGGTGTAATTGCCTATCTGCACTTGCAATCACTGAACTATTTCTCTACGCTGGCATTGGGCTCAAGGAGCGGCAGCCTCTCCCTGGAATCCCCGGTAATGTAGCTCCTTAGCTTTTTGACCATTGCGTCTTTCCTCGCACTGTCCTTCAGCCCAGCTTCAAGTACATCAGCAATATTCTTCGCAGCTATCACTTTTATCTTGGAGAGTGTTTTCTTATCTATGTTGATGTCCTTTAGGTTGTTCTCCGGTATTATTACCTGCTTCATTCCGGCTTCTATTGCTGCAAGAACCTTGTAAGTTATGCCTCCTACGGGCAAGACCTCTCCCCTCACAGAAAGCGAGCCTGTCATTGCGACCTGCTGGTCAACAGGTATCCCCTCCAATGCTGAAATAACTGCGACAGCCACTGAAATGCTTGCACTGTCCCCTTCCACTCCCTCGTAAGTTTGAAGGAACTGTACATGGATATCATAAGCGGTTATGTCGCGGCCTATGTGGCGTTTTATGATAGCGCTTATGTTCTTTACTGCCTCCTTTGCTATTTTGCCCAGTTTTCCGGTAGGTATAAGCTTGCCCTCAGTCCTTGAGCTTGCAGGGGTCACTTCTGCGACAATGGGCAGTATAATGCCTGCAGACAAATAAGATGAACCAACTATCGCGAGGCCGTTTACGCGCCCTATCGCAAAGCCGCTTGTCTTGAAGATTTTGTAATCCTTCCTGTATTCAATAGTCTGTGCCACGTACTGCGCCTCTATCGGCTTGGCAAGATCCATTGCAGCTATTATGTCGTCCTTTGTAACGACTTTCTTGTTGTGCTCGACTGCGATGTCTCCGGCCGCTCTTATCAGGCCTCCAAAGTCCCTGAGTATAAGCGTGAGCCTGCCCTTTCTGCCGCTCCTCCTCTTGGCTTCTTCAATGAGCTCCATGCACGCATCGTAGCTGAACGGTGGAATCTTTCCATCCTTCTTTATCTCCTGCGCTATAAATTTTATTATTCGCTCCCTGTTTGAATCGGTATCGGGCATGGAAGATTCCATGTACACTTCATATCCGTATCCGCGTATTCTTGACCTCAATGCGGGATGCATCTTCTGTATATCCTGCAGGTTGCCTGCTGCAACCAGAAGGAAATCTGCAGGCACAGGCTCGGTTCTGACAAGAGCCCCTGAGCTCAGGTCGCTCTGCCCCGTGATGGAGTATTTCCTTTCCTGAAGCGCCGTAAGAAGCTCCTGCTGCGATTTTGGATCCAAATCTGCCACTTCATCTATGAAGAGCACTCCCTTGTTTGCCTTGTGGATCGCGCCGCTTTCCACCCTCAAATGGGGAGGCGTGCCAAGCCCTCCTGACTGGAGCGGATCATGCTTCACATCGCCAAAGAGCGAGCCTGCCTTCGATCCTGTCGCATCTATGAAAGGGGCGTGCCTCATTCCGGTATTGTCTACAATGAGCTTGGGCTCTGAAGTGTCAAAGACACCTGGGAGAAGCCCGCCTACTTTCCTGAAGCTGCTAACAAAGAGGGCTATTGCTCCGAAGATAAGTACTCCAAGTATCAGTGCTGATAGAAGTATCACTTCATATCCATGTATGAAGTTCATGAAAGATATCACTACCAGGAAGACCACTATTATTACCACTATCGGAACTATGCTGCTCCTGCCCTTCGCTGGATCAACTCTGCCTTTCATCTTTTCTTTCTGCACTATCTGCCTGCCCTGCCCGTCAGGAAGAGGTTTAGATTCATCTATTGGCTGTGGGTAAGTCTTCACGATTTTTACAATTGGCTTATTCTCGTCATTTGCATTCTTGTAAACGAGCACATCTTCAAGGTCTGCATTGGTAAGCAGTTCCGCCATTCCCTGTGCGATCATGGTTTTTCCTGTGCCCGGGTCGCCAATTAGTAAAACATTGCGGTGTTGTTTCGCTGCTTTTTTAGTTATCTCAACTGCTTTGTCCTGCCCGATTACCTGGTCTATAAGCTTTTCCGGAATCTTAATTTCGTCGGTAGTTTTAAAGCTTTTCATATAATCATTTTTGCCACAATAAGTATTTAAGCATATTTACGAATAAGTGCACCCTCCCTGGCATAACTGCAAAATCAGTTAATATTGCCAGGCAGGTTTTAATAAATATGCACTATGAAATACTATTGCTGGTGGAACATGCTTATGGCCAAAAATAAAATAGGCTTCGGTAAAATTTTGCCCAAGTTGCTGGTCATACTTGCTTTTATAGTCATAGCATACTTCATGCTTAGGCATTACGATTTTTCCAGATCCTTTTCAGAGCTACTGCTTGTAGAGCTGCTGCTAGGCATACTGATAATAGAAGGGCTGGGGCTGCTACTTGTATATTACCTTTCCAAGAACATCAATGTACTTGAAGCTAAAACCCTGAGAGACCTGTTTAGAATATTATCATATGTTATACTTCTGCTCTACATACTTTATACTCTCAACATATCCATAACCGGCTTGCTCGCGAGTGCAGGGTTTCTGGGCATAGTAGTCGGCCTTGCAGCGCAGACAACGCTGTCCAATTTCATAGCAGGCGTGTACCTGCTTTCAAGCAAGGCGTTTGAGCCGGATGACCAGGTGACGATAAATACGTGGCAATATGGGATGCAGCCACAGAGCTATCCTCATGATAAATTCGTGCCAGGTTTTAGCGGCATAATAGAAAATATAGGATTGCTTTACACTACCTTGCGGAATGAAGAGAATGTGCCTATACTCGTGCCTAACAGCATAGTCGTGCAGGCAATGGTAATAAACTACAGGAGGACCAGGAACATAAAGAATTCCGAAGAATTGGCAAAGATACAGTTCGATATGGATTATTCGGTTTCCTTTGAAAAGATGAAGAAGGTAATCGATGAACTGCTCAGGAAAGATGCTAGAGTAATTAGCTACGAGATGCATATAGAGTATCTTCATTCGCAGCTCTACGTTATTACTCTTCATTTGCATGTAAAAGAAGGGGTGAACAGGCGAATCCTTAGAACAGACATCTTTACCGAAATAATAGAGAAAAAGAATAGGATGACGGCAAAGACATAGGCAATAGCATGCAGGCTATAGAGATCCATAAATTGTCTAAAAGATTCCCCGAAGTCAACGCACTCAGCAATATAACCTTTGAGGCAGAGGAGGGCGAATTCCTGGTAATAATAGGGCCTAATGGCGCAGGGAAGAGCACATTGCTGAAGATAGTTGCGGGATTATACAGGCCAACGTCAGGCACAGTGAAGATATTCGGGAGCGAGATAAATAAAATAAGCAGTGATTTGAAGAGACGCATCTCTTTTCTTGGGGAAAACTATTCACTGTACGACAATCTCACAAGCTATCAGAACATGAAGTTTTTCTCAATGCTTTACGATGTGAAGGACTTCGAAGCGAAGGCACTTGATCTGGCAAATAGGTTTGAGGCTTCTGAATTTATGGACCGGAAGATCTCGCAGCTGAGCAGGGGTACAAAGCAGAAGATAGCAATCTGCAGGGCTCTGATAAATGAGCCGAAGGTGCTTGTACTTGACGAGCCTTCAGCCTTCCTCGATCCAAGGATAACAGAGATACTGCACAGGAATCTCTCGGAACTTGCGGACAACGGATGCACTATACTTTATGCGACACAACGGCTTGAGGAGCTCTATAGGATAAGCAGGAAAGTGTTGCTGCTTAACAGGGGCAAGGCAGTCAAATTCGGTGAACTTAAGGATGTAATATCCCGGCTTACAAAAATAAGCGTTGAGATAACTACCATCAATTATCTACAGGACAGTGTACTAGAAAAACTTTTTAGGTATAACGTAAGGCGGCTTTCTGCAAACACGATAAGTGCAAATGTAAAGAGGCTCTCCGAAGTGCCTAAAGTGATAGCATCCATAAGCAAGCTCGGCGGAGACGTGATAAATGTGAATTCCGTGAAGAATAATATAAGCGAGATAATAAAGAGGGTCGGATAGATGGACATAATGCACGTATATGCCGTTTCGCAGAAAGACCTCAAGGAAGTGTTCTCTAGCCCGGGCATCTATCTGCCAATGATAGCGATACCTCTTCTCTTTGCCATCGCCCTGCCTGCTTTCACGGTCTACGTTTCCAAGTTTGCGGGCCCGGCACTGGCAGAGAGGCTGCTAAAGACAAGTGTGCCATTGGGCTCGTCTACAAGCGAGGTCTTCTTCATGCAGTTCTTCCTGACCAATGTCCTCGGCCCCATATTCATGACAATGCCCATAATAACTGCGTCGGTAATTGCAGCGGACAGCTTTGCCGGAGAGAAAGAGCGAAAGACTGCAGAATCGCTCCTCTCGACTCCTATAACTAACAAGGAGGTACTGCTTGGCAAGATACTTTCATCTTTCTTGCCTGCAGTCGCTATGACTGTAATAATTTTCTTTGTATATGCCGGCGTTGCAAATTATTCTTCAGGAAAATACTTTGACTTTACCCTCCTCCCGAATACCGGCTGGTTCCTTATGCTTCTGACATCACCTTTCCTGGCACTGACCACTATAGGCCTTGTGGTACTTGTCTCGCTCCGCGCCAAGGGCGTAAAGGAGGCGCAGCAGGTAAGCACGCTCCTTGTGCTACCGATACTTGTAATACCATTTATCTCTACCTTCGGGATAGCAGTGCTGACAACGCTTTTCTTTATCGAGCTGCTCATGATTCTCGCGGCAACATCTGCAATAGTGCTTGCTCTAGGGATAAAGCTCTTTGATAAGGAGCGCTTTATAACCGCATGAGCAGAGCAAGGCGTGCTTCCGGTTCTTGTACCAAATCAGCTAAGGCCTATAAATATTATGCCAAGCTGTATTACTGCTATGCCGGCCACGCGCAGGGGTGTCACAGGCTCACCGAGCACTAGAAACGCCAGGATGCTGGCTATCGAATAGCTAAGGCCCACAAAGCTATATGCCCAGCTTAAGTGCGACCTGCCAAGGACATAGAAATACAGCATTGTAGAAACGGCGTAAAGAACTACGCCGAGCCCGACGAGCTCAACCAATGGCACGCCGGAACTATCAAGGCCAAGCTTGAAGATAAGCTGGCCCACTGCTCCTAAGGATGTGCTAAGTATAAGAATCAGTACAAATAATTTCTTGCCATCCATACAACCACTAGTAACTAAAGGCTATGAGCACTATACCGAGCATTATAAGCAATACGCCGCCTGCCCGCTTCCAAGAAATCTCTTCGTGAAGCAGGAACTTGGAGAAAATGAGCACGAAGACGAAGACGCTCGCAAAAGTCGGATATACAAATGAGAGCTGTCCCATTCTCAGAGCCTCAAGGTAAAAGACAAGGCTTACTAAGTAAAGTGCCGCCCCGAGGATCATTACTCTAGACTTAAGCAGCAGCTTCATCGAAGCAAGATCCAGGTTTATCCTAGGCAACCCTCTCTTGAAAAAGTACTGCGAAACCGATGAGATAAACGCGGAGGCAAAGGTTATTGCTATTATCTCTATCTCATCAAGCATTCAACCACTATTACAAAAGAAGCGCAAGATTAGAATCTCTCTCAGCGAAAGTTTTTTAACCTTACGCATAAATTAGTTATATGATGGATCTATCTTTTGAAAATGAGCAGACTTCAATGGCGTTCGCTTTTGGGGTAGTTGCACTGAGCATAGTAGCAATAGCCTCATTCTTCACAGGCATAATCATTCTCTTCTATGTTTTTGCGATAATTGCCCTGGCAGCAGGCTTCTACATGGCCTACAGGATCTCAAAGGAGCCGAATGGAAAAAGTGCGGTCAAGCCAGAACAGAAGCAGAAGAACAGCAAGAGCAGCAGGATGGGTAGATGACAAAGCTCATAATAGCAGAGAAGCCTAGCGTAGCGATTAGGATAGCCCTCTCGCTCTGCGAGGGGAAACCAACGCGCAAGTATATCGATGGCGTTTCATATTACGAAGGCATGAGAAACGGCGAGTTTCTCTATGTGGTAGCGGCAGCAGGCCACCTCTTCACGTTGCATCAGAAGAACCGCTCATCAGAAATACCTGTCTTTGACATAGAGTGGGTTCCTGCGTATATGGTGAATAAAGCAGCTTACTTCACAAAGAAGTACCTTGACGTTATAAAGAGTGTAGGCTCAAAATGCAGCTCTTTCATAAACGCATGCGATTATGACATAGAGGGCACTGTAATAGGCTCGAATATAATAAAGTACATAATAAACAACGATGCAAATTCGCGCATCGCGGGCGAGCACGTATCAAGAATGAAGTTCTCAACGACAACTACTGCAGACCTTGCAGCGGCCTACGAGAATCCCTCTAATTTCGATTTCAATAACATGCATGCGGGAGAGGCAAGACATATGCTTGACTGGATGTGGGGCATAAACCTGAGCAGGGCTCTCATGAATGCAGTATCCAACAGCGGCCAGAGGAAGATACTGAGCATCGGCCGGGTGCAAGGTCCAACGCTAGCGATACTTGCCAAGCGCGAGAAGGAGATAAAAGACTTCAAACCGGAGCCTTTCTGGAAGCTTGAGATCACCCTCCGCGGCATACAGTTTGAGAATGCAAGAGGGCAGATATTCGATAAGAGTGAAGCCGAAAAGGCGCTTGATGCAGCTAAAGCAGGCAAAGCCATTATAGAGAAGGTCGAGGAAAAGGAGGAGCCGAAGGGCCCATTCCCGCCATTTGACCTGACCTCACTACAGCTTGAAGCAAGCCGTGTATTCGGGATGGATCCTTCAAAGACCCTTGCCATAGCGCAGACGCTATATGAGCGGTCATATATCTCATACCCAAGAACTTCGTCGCAGAAGCTTCCGCCCACCATAAATCACAGGAGAATAATAGAGAGCCTTGCAAAAATCGAGCGATACACGGAGAAGGCAGCGAGCCTCATCTCTGCAGGGAGGCTTAAGCCCAGAGAAGGTTCTAAGGAGGATGAGGCGCACCCCGCAATCTTTCCCACAGGCGAAATGCCCAAAAAGCTGACAGCAGAGGAAGAGAAGGTTTACGATCTTATAGCAAAAAGGTTCCTTGCGTGCTTTGCAGAATGGGCCAGGATAAAGAGTACAAAAATCACCGCAGTTGCGGGAGGAGAGGTCTTCTTCTCGTCAGGTAATATAGTCGGATTTGCCGGATGGATCGATTTCTATGCCCCATACTACAAAGTCGATGAGAAACAGATTCCGAAGTTCTCGCAGGGAGAGGCTGCAGAGATCGAGAGGAGTGTGCTAAAGGAAGGCGAAACCGAGCCTCCAAGAAGGTATACCAAGGCATCGCTTATAGGCCTCCTGGAGAAGAAAAATCTGGGAACCAAGGCCACCAGGGCTGCCATAATAGATACTTTGTTCAAAAGAAATTACATAAGGAATTCAAAGATAGAAGTAACGGAATTCGGGATGAGCGTATATGAGACCCTCTCGAAATACAGTGAAGAAATCCTCAATGAGGAGATGACTGCAAAGCTAGAGAAGGATATGGACAATATTGCAGGAGGAAAGATAACGGAAGAGGAGGTCATAAAGGAGGGCAAGGAAATGATAACTGCCATAATTAAAAAGTTCAATGCCAAGAATTCCGAGATAGGAAAAGGCTTGCAGCAGGGGCTTGCCGAAAGCGAAAAGTCAGGCGCTTTGGGCGCATGCCTTAAATGCGGCGGCAATCTTGTAATAAAAAGATCGAGGAACAACAAGCAGTTTGTAGGCTGCAGCAACTGGCCCAATTGCAGCAATTCTTATCCATTGCCGCAATATGCCAGGATAGTGCCTACTGGAAAAATATGCGAGCTCTGCCATACTCCTAAAGTAAAGGTCTTCATGAAAGGCAAAGTATTTGAGATGGACCTTGATCCGAATTGCGCTAGCAAGAAGGACTGGGGCAAGCCCAAGCCAAAAGGCGGCGAAGCCGGAGACAATGCGGCACCCGGAGAAAAAGAAGAGGTGAAAGCAGCCGGCGTAGTAAATATGCAGGCAGAGCCGGGAAGTGCGACGGCTGCAAAAACCAGGAAAAAGAACAAAGCTACAATGACAAAGAGGAAAAATACAAAGCAGAGAAGCAGGAAGCAAAAAACAGGCGAAGAGAAGAGATGAGCCACATGTTTATCTATCCGAAGATATACCGAAAGCTAAAGAGAGGGCCACAGGTCATACTGCCAAAAGACATAGGCATAATAATCTCGTATTCCGGAATAGACAAGAATAGCATATGCATAGATGCGGGCACCGGGAGTGGCTGGCTTGCTCTGAGCCTTGCCAGGATATGCAAGCATGTATATTCGTATGACGTTCGGGAGGATTTCATAAGCATAGCCGAAAGAAACAGGGCATTTCTTGGCCTTGACAACGTCACGTTAAAGAACAAAGACGTATCAAAGAAAGTGGACGAGACAGGTGCAGACCTATTTACCTTAGACCTTCCCGACTCGGAGAAAGCACTCAGGAATGCAAAGAAGGCGCTAAAAGATGGCGGATGCGTGGTAGGATATCTTCCGCACATGGAACAAGTGAAGAAATTCTCCACAACTCTTTCAAGGCTGGGCTTCGCTGACATTTACACCGTGGAGGTAATTGTAAGAGATATGCTGGTGCGCGAGGAAGGAATAAGGCCCACCACCAAGGGAATATGGCATACGGCATATCTTACATTTGCAAGAAAGCAAGATTAACGCAATGTTAATAACAATGCCAATGCCCTGCTGACTTCAGGTTTCATGACTCAAGGCGGCTTTCAACAGTGTATGCAGAAATACGGCAGACAATCTGGCTGCTAGTTTATTCTGCAAAAGTTTTCACGAAGGTTTAAATATCTGCAGACTTAATTTTATCTAAGCAATCCAGCCAGAGGTCATGCTTAACACATGGTGGAAATATGGAGGAAGAAACAACAACGAGTTCGATACCGGAAAATGTGGTCTTGATAGGGAAGAAGCCAGCAATGAACTATGTTCTTGCAGTAGTAACGCAGTTCAACAACGGGGCCAAGAGCGTCAAGGTCAGAGCGAGAGGAAATGCGATATCCCGCGCCGTGGATGTAGCCGAAATAGCGAGAAACAGATTCGTTACTGATGTGAAAGTGAATCAGATTGACATAAGCTCTGAAGAGATAGCCAACGAAGATGGCACAAAATCAAAGGTAAGCGCGATAGAAATAATTCTCGCAAAATAAAAACATAAGAATCGGTTGTTTGGAAAGAGGAAATTGCATCTCTTTCCATTCATTTCTTTTCCTTCTTCATCTCATTTGCGATCTCTGTGGAAGTTATTATGCCTATGCAAGTCATATCATTTTCATTGTCCACTACGGGCAGCCTTGTTATTCCATTCTCTACAAGCTTTCTTCCAGCTTCATGAATGCTTTCTGTTCCAAATGAATAGGCGGGCTTATGCATCACTTCCTTTACCTTAAACCCATTTCCTTGCAGAGCCTCCGCTTCGCGCCTTTTCAAGATACCCACAAGCTTGCCGTTGTTCAGCACAGGCGCAACGCCTACTTTCGCTATGCTCATCATCTTCAGCGCATTTTCCAGCCCGGATTCGAGAGAGACAGCAACTAGATGCCTGCTCATGACATCTTTTACCTGAACCACCATTCCATCCACAATATCTTGCCTGACAAGAGCTTTATTTCTTTTCTTCGTATCTGAATATAGGAATTGTTATGATAGCCTATAGATCGCATTATGTCTCGCAACTAAGCGCAGGTATGGAAGGCGAGGAGGTAATACTCGCCGGATGGGTGCACGAGGTAAGGGATCTAGGCAAGCTTGTATTCCTGCTTCTTCGGGATCATACAGGCATAATCCAGATAACAGGAAAGGACGGAATTGTTGAAGAAGCCATAAAGAAGAGCCTTGTGCTTCCTAAAGAAAGCGTGATAATGGTAAAAGGGAAGATAGCAAAGAGTGCAATGGCAAGCAAAGGTTTCGAAATAATACCACTGACGGTAACAAACCTGAATCCCATTACTGCCAAGATACCCTTCGAAGTTACCGGCAAGGTGCCTGCAGATATAGATGTGCGGCTTGACTACAGGTACATAGACTTCAGAAGGCTTGAAACGACTTCAATATTTAACATCGAGGCATCTGTGCTGAATGGTTTCAGAAATGCGGTAATCAGGGAAGGCTTCCAGGAGCTGCGCCCCACTAATCTTGTAGAGGCAGCAACTGAAGGAGGAGCAGACCTCTTCCAAGTAGCGTATTTTGAGAAAAAAGCATACCTGGCGCAATCGCCGCAGCTTTACAAACAACTTGCAGTGCTTGGTGGCATGGACCGTGTATTTATGATTGCATCTGCCTTCAGGGCTGAGAAGCACAATACTGTCTTTCACCTCAATGAGAGCACACAAATGGACATAGAGATGGGTTTTGCAGACCAGAATGATGCAATAAAGATGCTAAAGAAAACAGTCAGCTCGATACTTAAAACTGTGTCCAGCAAGAACGGAGCGGACCTCGCTACGCTTAAGGCCGAGATCAAAGAATCTAAGGTAAAAATAGTAACGTACAAGCAGGCTCTTGACAAGCTTGCTGCAAATGGCGCAAAGATCCAGTTCGGAGACGATTTCAATAGGGAACACGAGAGCATGCTCGGATCTATTTACGGCGATATGCTGATAATAAAAGATTACCCGACCTCCCTCAGGGCATTCTACAGCATGCCCAAGCCCGCCGACCCTGAGCTTTGCAGTAGCTATGACTTCATCTACAAAGGGATAGAGATATCGAGCGGAGCGCAGAGGATACACGACCCAGACACATTGGTGGAATCAATAAAGAGCCGCGGATTAAATCCTGACGACTTTAAATTCTACATAGATGCGTTCAGATGCGGTGCACCTCCCCATGCCGGCTGGAGCATAGGCCTTGAACGCTTTACGATGAAGATAACAGGCAGCAGCAACATACGTGAATGCTCTCCATTTCCAAGAGACAGGAACAGGCTTACGCCGTGATTGTATGGTGGAAGTAAAATCAGTAAAGATAGAAAAAGAGGAAGAAATGCAGATCATGATAGGCCACGCAGGATTCATAAAGACAGTGGAAGACATATACGAAGCGATTGTAGGCAGCGTACCTGGCATAAGGTTCGGCCTCGCATTTTCCGAGGCGAGCGGCCCTTGCCTTGTGAGAAGCGAGGGAAATGATAACAAGCTGAAAGAATTAGCCGAGCGAAATGCGCTTGCAATAGGTGCGGGCCATACGTTTGTGGTAATATTCAAGAGTGCCTACCCGATAAATGTTAACAACGCTGTCAAAAGCGTTCCTGAAGTCGTAAGCATCTATTGCTCCACGGCAAACAGTGTCGAAGTAATTGTCGGCCAGACTGGGCAGGGCAGAAGCATACTTGGGATAACAGATGGCTTCCCGCCGAAAGGCACTGAATCAGACGAAGAAAGGTTGAAGCGGAAGAAATTTTTAAGGGAGCTCGGATACAAAATGTGATTATATGGGAGACGCTGTTCTTGGAGAGGCCAAGGCAAAGGAGGCAATAGCCCGGCTGATAAAGGAATATCCTGATGCAAAGTACTATCTAAACTTCAGCACACCTCTGGAACTTATGGTTGCAGCCATAATCTCTGCGCAGACAAAAGATGCGGTGGTGAATTCAGTTACCCCGCAGCTTTTCAAGAAGTATAAGACACCTGAAGCCTATTCCAATGCAGATGAAGGCGAACTGGCTAAAGACATAAGCAGAGTTGCATTTCCGCAGAACAAGGCGAGGAACATAATAAAGGCATGCAGGTTAGTGCTGGAAAAACACGGAGGAAACATACCAAAGGATATGGGTAGCCTCGTTGCACTTCCAGGAATAGGCAGGAAGACAGCAAATACTATACTCATAAATGCATTTGGGGTAGTAGAGGGAATACCTGTGGATACGTGGGTAATAAGAGTTCCCGGAAGGATAGGAATCACGAGTAGCGAGGATCCCGAGCTTATTGAGAATGACCTGATGAAGCTCGTAGACAAAAGCCACTGGCACAATATCGCGTATGTCTTCAAGGCGCACGGCCATAACGTCTGTCAGTCCAGAATACCAATCTGCAGCAAGTGCATAATAAATGACATATGCATGAGAAACGGTGTTGCGAAATCAAAGTGAAATGATGGAGCTTATAGCGGATCTTCACCTGCATTCCAAGTATGCCGGAGCCTGCAGCGAACGTCTTGTACTAAGCGCAATGGCTCAAACTGCGCAGGCAAAAGGCATTGGATTGATAGCTACTGGAGATTTCACCCACCCTCTCTGGCTCAAGGAGATAAAATCTACCCTCGAAGGAGAGGCTGGGATATACACTATAAAAGGAGGCGGGCCAGATACGAAGTTTGTCATCGGCGCAGAAGTATGCACAATATATAGAGATGCGGGCAGCCAATCACAGAAAATGGGCATGTTTAGTACAGATGGGAGCGTGAAGAAGATACATCATGTAATGCTTGCACCTGATCTGGAAACAGCAGAGCAGGTATGCAAAGAACTTGCACGTTACGGGGACGTCGCAATGGACGGCAGGCCTATACTGAAAATGAGTGCAAGCGAGCTAGTCGAAAGGGTAATGGGCATAAATAGCCGCAACGTCGTTTTTCCAGCACATCTATGGACTCCGTGGTTTGGGGTTTTGGGGGCCTTCTCCGGTTTAAATTCAATAGAGGAAGCATACGAGGATCAGGCCAGGCACATATTTGCTGTTGATATGGGGCTTAGCAGCGATCCGCCGATGAACTGGAGGGTGTCAAAACTTGACAGGTATACCCTGCTCGGAACCAGCGATGCACATTCACTGCAGAAAATGGGACGAAAGGCAACAATCTTTGACATCAGCAACAAGCTTTCCTATGACTCTCTGGTTGCAGCTATGAAGGGCCAAAAAATAAAGAAGACAGTTGATTTTTATCCAGAAGAGGGCAAGTACCATTATGACGGCCACCGGAAGTGCAAGATCTCCTTTACGCCGTCTCAAGCCAAAAAATACAATAACATCTGCCCTGTCTGCAGAAAGAAATTAACTGTAGGCGTACTTCATCGGGTGGAGGAGCTCGCAGACAGGTCTGAGGGTTACAAGCCGTCAGATAGGCCTGGCTTTGTACATATGGTTCCGCTTCTTGAGATAATAGCACACGTAACAAAAAAAGGGATAGGCACGGATTATGTCAATAATGCATATAACCTCCTTGTTAAGAGGTTTGGAACAGAGTTCAATGTACTCCTTCATGCAGATGCAGTGGAAATAGAGGAAACGTTCCGTGGCTTAGGCAAGGCCATAGAAAATGTCAGAAGCGGGCATGTGAACGTAATTCCAGGATATGACGGCGTCTTCGGGCAGATCGACATATTCCGCGAAAGGCCGTATGTGCCAAAAGGCAGCGGCCAGCAGAGCATGTCCGATTATATCGGAAAATAAATGGCAGCGCCGGCCCTTTAGTTCGGACAAAGCCGTTAAGCCATAATTGTTTATCTAAAATCCGGATAGACGCAGCAATGTTTAAATATGTGGACCGTATTAAAAATCTTCTACTGGTACCATGCCGGCTATTCAGTTCAGTCAAGGTGATGAATCTGCGCTACGAAAGGCAGCAAGAGACAGAAGCCCGCAGTCCGAGAGGCAGGATATTTCTCATCGTACGCTTGTCAGGTTCGAATTTCCTGTAGGTAGGCATCTTGATGAGATGATCAGGAAACCAACGAATAGGTCCCCGCTTATTGTGGAAAAAGAGATAAGCAGCAATAATGCAGACGAAGTTATAAAAAACTGGCCAGTCGGGGCGGCACGGGCAAAGCTTGTCACCGAGGAGGCGCGAAAAGAGAATGGCACGGTAAGCGTAATCAGAAATGAGGAAAAAGGTTGGATTTATCGCGGAGGTACAATGTACACAATAAGCCAGGTAGAGAAAGGGGAGCTCAAGGGCATAACTGGTGCAGCAAAAGACGAGGTAGTGGAGGCTATGAAAGAAAATGGCCTGGAGAGAGTAGTGCAGTCGGCAGGGGGAGTGGTTTATCCTTATGGAGAAGGTGATGTCTGCAAGCCTATTCCCATCAAGAAAAATGCAGGGAGCATTGCCAGGCAATAGCGCAAACTGCATGTTCAATCATTTTACTGTTGTGGAGATAGTGGCCGTAGGCATTACTCCATTCGGTGGCGTTGATCTTACACGCAGCCACTGGATGAAAACTGCAGGGTTTCCGCTGCTTGCTCCTACTGTTATAAAATCTACCAGGGTAGGCTCAAAAGAGTTCGAGTTTGTGTAGGTAGCGCCATAGTTTACAGACGCGCTGCTGTTCGAAGCTGTAGCGGATATGCTGATCAGGTTAGTTACACCTGTAGCGTATCCGGTCGGTATGCTATAACTGCTTGATATCGAATTGTTGTTGACTAAGTAATATGCATTGTTCTCTGAGGTAATAGCATACCTCGAATAAGGTATGCTGACAAGCCAACCTACGTAATCGCCATTATTTCCTGGACCAGAGTTTATCTGCCCGTAGGCGTCAAGCGTTTCGGTCTGCGGATTGAATCCATTCACGTATGTTGCAATTTCTGATCCTGATGTCGGAGAGAGTGTTATGCCATCATCAATTCCTCCTGCACTAGATGGCTGTATGTCCCAGCCGCTTGGCACCGTGGTGCCGGCAAAATCGGTATAATAATCAAAAACCAGAGCCCCGTTATCGTACTGGCCATATGACGGGCTTAGCGTAGGCGCTTCACCTGTAGGTCCATTTGCAGACATGACATTAGTGGGCATAAAGTTCATGTATATCTGTACTGTCTTACCTGCAGGTATGCCAGAAGGAACATTTACCCACACGACTGTGTCTGTCGCAGTATTGCTCGCGCCGCTCTCCACCCATGCCTCCAAGGTAGAGCCTGTGCCCATTGGTCCTGTGCTGAATTCTATATTATTCCAGTTAGGGCTTATTACATTGGAAAACTCGGCGCTGTCTATAATTATCTTCTGCTCGAACGGCGCAGATGTGCTTATAGGCTCCAGATTCGTCAGGCTTAGCGGCACATACTTGATTGCATTTGCGTTAATCGAATTTGTAGTTAATGTCGATATAGTCGATACGGGCACTTCCAGGCTTCCGTAAATAAGACCTGAAAGGCCTGTGGCGTCATTAGTATAGTTCACAACTACCGTGCCTGTAAAGAAAGATCCTATTTTGCCTGAAAAAGGCAATGCGTCATTATAACATTGCACTTCGAATGTATAATTGGAGTTGTCTGCAAGTTCTACTTGGTTTGAAGGAGGATTGACCGGAGCCTGCATCGTGTCTATTGTATTGGACGTGCCGCATCCTATTCCAGTTATGTTTATGGGCTCCTGTGCATAGTTGCCTAAATTCAGGTATAAGACCCCTGAATTAGCCATCACAAAGCTTATGCACGAGAGGCTGCTCTGTGCAATAAGGCACTTGGGATGCTGCAGGGAGCTGGGATTTGCCACCCCAAAATAATAGAATGCAACGAGAACTACCGTAACTATCAGAATCATCCATCCATACGTTGTCAGATATTCCACTGCACTCTGTAGTTTTCTCATTCTCTTACCCTGCCTTGCTCAATGCGCCTGGGGTAAACGAAGGCATAATGCCGCCCGGAGGCATCGCTCTTATCCTGAGCCATTGCACGAATGTAGTGGGGCCGTTCTCTATGTTGTAGAAGTCAAGATATTCTGTAGGCTCAACTTTGAAATCGTTAGTGTTTGAAATCTGCGGACCGTAATTCACCATGGCCATACTTCCTGTCGCGCCGGCCCAGACGCTAAAGAGCTCAGGCGCGTTGAAGGAACTTACACCAAGATTCACATTTGACGCGCCGCTTGGATCGAGGTTATACAATGAGTAGCTTCCTGATGCCTGCGAGATAGTCTGGAAAACAGAGGTGCTTGGCGGTATGTACCTGGTTGGGCCTATAAACTGCTGGTTAAGAGCACCTGCAGCAGAAATATCCCCATAGAAATCCACGATCTCAGTTTCCGGATTGTAGCTGTCCACGTAAATGGCCATGTCCCAGTTGTATGTATTAGGATAATTTTCTACGGTCATGCCATCGTTTATAACTACCGCAGTGGAAGGCACTGCTTCCCAATTCGCCGGAAGAGACGTTCCTTTGAAATTGGTATAATAATTGAATACCTGCGCTCCATCGTCATACTGGCCGTAAAATGTGCTTAGCGTAGGCGCTTCGCCAGTAGGTCCGGCAATGCTAAGCACATTATTCGTCACGAAATCCATGTATATTGTAATGGAATTGCCCGCTCCTATGCCATTCGGCAAGTTTACCCACACGACCGTGTTTGTCGCAGTATTGCTCGCGCCGCTCTCCACCCATGCATTTAGATAAGTATTACCAAGAGTGCCAGGCACATCTGTGGAGAATTCCACATTGCTCCATCCTGAGCTTATATAATTCCCATAAGCTGCGCTGTCTATCGTGAGTTCTTGCTGGAACGGGTCGGGTGTGCCTGCGTCCTGAGAATTAGTTATTGTAATTGGGACATAATACGTAGCTGATAGCTGATTGCCAGATGTGGGCAGACTGATGTTTGAAGACACAACAGTAGATAGCTGGCCCTTAATTACTCCTGTGAAGCCATTTACGTTATTTTTGTAGTATATAGTAAGATATCCGCGGAATGGAGTGCCAATAGGTCCTGAGAAAAGGTTGTTCTGGTCATAACATTCCAGATATATTGTTGCGTTTGCGCCTGCCAAGACTTCTACCTGGTTGGATGGGGGATTTATTGGGGCCTGCAAGGCCGTTGCGTCCTGCTGTTCATTGCATGATACGCCAGTCACGTTTATTGGGTCCTGGGTACCTTGTTCCAGGTTAAGAACAAGTACGCCTGATTGGGAAAGCACGCTGCCTATGCAGCCGAAGCCTGCCTGCAACGTGCACGATTGCGTGGCATATGTATTGGCGTTTAGGAAGCCAAGGGCATAAAACACTACTATTACCAGCACAATTATGACTATGGCCCAGCCATATGTCATAAGGTACTCCATTGCACTCTGAAGCCTGAAGCGCGATTGTTCTTTCATATGTTTCAGTATATACGAGATGATAGCTTTTATTAATTTTACTAAGAGAAAGCAATCGGCCAGGGGTGATACACAGATGAATTTAAAAGCTTGTTTTGCATAATTAAACGGTGCTCAGATGGCACTAAACACGCTGAAGAAGCTTTCGCTAAATGAATTAATAACTTCATTGCACGATCTGATTAGTTCATTCAGCAGGGGGCTAGGCAAGATAATACAAAGGAATGGGGAGCTGCAGAACAAGGACCTGGATGAGCTTCGCGAACACATTAGGGCGAGGCTGGATGCAGGCGAAGAGAAAGCAGACAACGAGAAGCTTCTTAAGCTGATAGATCTGCTCAAAGACGATAAAAATGCATTCGATCTGATGAGCAAGGACGTTAGCGAGTGGCTGGAGTTCCTTGATGCAATAGAAGAGCACGTAGGCGAGGGCGTGATGGGCCTTGGAGCCGGAGAGCAGAAAAAACTTCAGGAGCTCAAGGAGGGCCTCTTCGAGCTAAAGGAGATGCTTAGAGACAAGGAAAAATAAATCAAACTCTCGAGGGCGTTAGTTCATGCAAAGCTTCTTGGCAATTGGATCTATTGTGCAGATTATCTCTGACTGGCTTTCCAGAGCCGTGTTCTTGTAAGTGCCTCTCCAAGCGTAGCGGTCTTCTGTTGAGGTATCGCCTTTCTGGCTATGGCTTTTTCTATAAGTGCAGAAGCCTGACCAAATTTATAAGCAAGTCATGGGTGACCAAAAATCAACTGCAGGGGCACAAAACTAGAAAACAGGGATTTGCAGAAATAACCGTAATTCATGCCTCGGGCCGCTTCACTGGAGATTGTAAGAAAACGAAAATAACTGTTTCTTGCGCTAGGCAAAATTTGGGAAAGACTTGTCATCCGTGCATCCCTTATCTCTGCCTAAAAGTTCGATGCACCGCTTTCCTCAGATTTCGCCCAAGCACCTGCCCTTAGCTGACGTGCAGCTAACCTGATGTCTTTCTGCGTATCTCTTCTAGCTGCTGCACCCTTTCAGGAGACTTCTCCTTAGAAAGTACCTTTACGCTTACAGAAGGACCTGACACATTGAGGCCGAAAGGACCATTCCCTATCTCGCTTCCCATGTTTACCCTATAGTTCACACTTGCCCTGGCAACAATCCAGTCGCCATTTTTACCGGCACCGACGCGCTCCTCCTGCCCAGTCACCGGATTCAAACCAATTACCTCGAATTCCCCGGCCATTCTTCTGGCGAGTTCGCTGAATCTGCCCATAGGCCTGCCTCTGGCGCCCCTGATAGTTCCATGCTGCTCAACGATATCGTTTCTTCGAGCACCTTTCATTAGCGCCTTTTCCAATCCAGCTCCGTCTGTCTTATTTAAAACTATTTTCTGCATCCTAATCACCTACTATTTATATCGTCATTTTTGATATATAATGCTTGTTACTGGAAATTGCACTGCATCACACATATATACTCCCTTCTCAAAGGGTTGACTATCGTCTACTGCGAAAAATATCCCACATTCAGAGTAACATATTTAAATATTTAATACAAAATCAGATTTATGAAAATGAATATTTTATTTATAGTGCTAGGTCTTTCTTTTTTTTCCATTTCAAATGCATATGTAGTATCCATACACGCTCCTGCCGTTCTTTCCAATGAGTATAAGGGAATCTTGACAGTAATAAGCCTTAATGTGACTCAGGGGGATGGCCATGTTTCGATCACAGGACCGCTTAACGTCTCGGAAAGCACGCAACTCTCCGCACAGCAAGCGGCAAACTACGCTACCCAGTACCTTGGCATAAGTGCGAAAAGATACAATTTTACTTATACTATAGAAGGAATAAATACGGATGTATCTGGACCTAGCGCAGGTTTAGCATTTACTGTGCTGGCAATAGACGGATTAAACAACAGGCAACCGTACAACGAGTTCACGCTTACCGGCACCATAAATGCAAATGGCACGGTTGGGCTGATAGGCGGCATATACGACAAGGCCGGCGCTGCGGCTCAGAACGGCATGAAATACATAGTAGTGCCATACGCTCCAAACGGTTCTGAAGAAAACTTCCTATATTATCTTTCACAGCAGGCATACAACATACCTGTGGTAGAAGTTAAGAATGTCTCACAGGCGCTTATCTATGTAAATAGCGACCAGAGCCAGCTTGCTGAGAGTAACAGGGTAACCTACTCCTTTCCAAGTGTCAACTACCTGATAAATTCCCTGCCTAATGCCAATGTAACATGCTCTGAATGCAATGCGAGCTACTTCTCGCAGCTTGACAATTTTACCTTCAATCTAACCAGGAGCGAGATAGAGAGCATAAGCGGAAATTATTCCAGCCTAAAGCCAGCTCTGCTGGAGCAATTGTATAGTTATGAGAACATATCGAAAAAAGGTTACTTATACACAGCTGCTGACCTCTCATTTCTCGAGTATATCAATGCATTTGACCTTGCAAACCAAGGCGACTTCGGACTGGTGCCTGCAGAGAGTTTTGTCTCCAATGTTTCATCATACTGCTCGTCGCTAACCCAGCCACAGATGACGAACCTCAACTACGAATACCTCATAAGCGGTCAAGTAAGGCAGGACTGGGGCGAGAGCAATATAGCAACGGTCTCAGCAGAGCTCAATAATTCAAATATCACCGATTCGACAGACGCCATAATAATAGAGATGCAGGATGCATCTGAGTCGTATGCGTGGTGCGTTTCAGCATCCAAGATGTTTGATATAGCTGCTTCAATAGGGGGAAATGCAACCCAATTCTCGTCAAGTATAAAGAATAAGGCATTGCAATACCTTAACACGGCAAAGCAGTACAGCACTCAGAGCATATATACTATCGCAGCGGAGAATGCCTATAACAGCGGTGAATACGGCGCATCGATATATAGCTCCATTTACTCTTCTACAATTGGCAACTCCCAGCTTACATCCGGTCTTAGCAGCGGTACGATACTAAATATAACATACAAAAATGCTGTAAATGCAACCTTCGGGGAGTGGCCGGTGCAATTTGCAAACTCCGCAATCTTCTACGCAGATGAAGCCAAGCTTCACGGCGGAGCTGAGGCAGCAAACATAACCTCCGCTTTCTCATTGGCTGTGCTGGCAGATAGCCTCTCCGCGGCCAATAGCCAGGTCATAGCTGCCGAGATGGTTCCTGTTTCAGTAGTACAGAATCCCTCTACTACTATTCCTGCGCAATCACAGCCAGGCGCAACTTCAACGAGCAGCTTGCAGTCAGAGATTAATCTGTTAGAAGTGGTCCTGGGGCTAGTTGTGATCATAGCCGCCTTCTTGATAACAATGCTGATAGTCACCATCATGAAGCTTAATGCGCTCGAGCGAAAAATTGAAATGAGAAATGCGAAAGTCAAGACGGATTCAGGCAGGCGCAGCAGAAGATGAGTAGTTGCACGAAAATGATGATCCGTTTTGCAGCAAAGAAATAATCAGACACACGTTTTACATGACAAAGCATACGCGTGCAGTCTACGATATAGCGCCTGTACTGCCGGGCCACTGCCTTGTAATGCCAATAAGACATGTGCTGGATATAAGGCAGCTTGGAGAGGCTGAGATGCTTGATATGTTTGAGGTAATAAAGAAAATAGCGCCTGCCCTGCTAAGGCTCTACAATGCGAGCGATGAGTCATACAGTCTCACTGCTCAAATAGGGCCATACTCGGGCATGAGCATAAGACATCTCCACCTCCACTTCATACCGCGCAACAAGGATGATATTTTCCAAAGCTCAGGCAGTGATATATATTATCAGATAGAAAGGTCAAAAAAGATAAGCATGGAGGAAATGCAGAAAAATGTGCAGATGCTGCGCAGCGAGCTAGAGTGGAGCGAGGATAAGGGCAATTAGAGCAAGGGCCATGGACATGAGCGAGATATTCCTGGCTTTTTCATAGAACTTCATGTTGCGTACTTCGAGGCAGCCATACGAGACATAGAAAAGAAGAATATCTGAAATCATTATAATTGCAAGATATACGTAGTTTGACCTGAACGGCGCGATATAGGCAAAAAGATAGAAGCTTATAAAAATGGCAACCATGTATAGCAAAAAGGAGAAGGTTGCGGAGTTTTTCTTGCCTATCACTCCTGGCAGCGTCTTCGCCTTTCTCATCTTGACATCGCCTTCGTAATCTCTTATAGTTCCATGAATCTCGCGTGCGGTGCCGCTCAGGAAGATCATTATAAAGACCAGTATTATGCTTAGTCTGAGATCGCCGCTTACAACGTAACTGCCGAAGATAAATGGTATTGCCATGGAGAATGCTATATAAGAATTGCCTGCAAGCGGCAGCTCCTTTATCCTATAGCTATACATTAAAGAAAATGCTGCAAATATGATTGCTATTACGAAGCAATAGAAATTTATCAGGGCGCTTGATATTATCCCGATGGCCATAAATACGAAAGTAAGATAGAGGGCTGAACTCCTGCTGAGCTCTCCAGTTACTAATGGCCTCATTTTCTTATTTGCTTTGTCTACTTCCACGTCAAAATAATCGTTTATCGCAAATGAGCCCATGCTTATGAATATGGGTGTGATAAAACTTAGTGCAAGATAGTTGGCAGATGGCAGTCCCTTCGTGATAAGTTCAGCAGCCAGAACAGCAAATACCAACATCATGCTATGCTCTATTCTTGTAAGCCTAAGTACTGCGCTTATCTTGCCCATAGATTAGGATTGTAAAGACAAAAGTATAAATAAAGGCCAGAGATGCTTTAGCTCAAGCCGGAAACCATCAAAGCAGCAAAAGGATCTGGCGAACAGCTATAGCCCCATATACAGGGCTTCTTCATTCTTAAGCTCTTCAGCTGGCTTTCTCGCGGTTGGGGTAACAGTCGCGGCTAATTGACTGTCGCTGCTGTTTTTTGGCTTTTCCCTGGACAATTCCAATGGCGATCCAACCAACATTGTGAAATAGCGTATGTCTATCTTGTCGCGTTTGCTCGGTGCTGCATCCCAGCTAACTTCCCTGACGCCAAGAAGCTCCTTTCCGAAATCGTCTATATGCTTGCGGATAGCTTCCATGTGCCTCTCGGGATTGGGCAGCTTCACGACAGCTCCTGACATGCTTGAATACGCCATCCTTGAATATTCGTCAAATATGTCTGATAATTTCATATGTGCCGCGGTATCGGTACCTGTCCGCCTCTCTGCTGTCCACTCTGAAAGCGCATTAAGGATATCCTCCCCGTTCCTGAAGGCAGGAGCGAAATCTATATGCACCTCCTTCACTGAAATATCAATACTTTTCTTTGCTATACTCTGTATACGGCTATTTGCTGCTAGCACCTTACCTGCGAGGCTGTCCACTGTTCCACTAACTTCTTCCCTTCCGGCAATCCCTGCAGCAACCATTAGTCTTGCGTCTATATGTATAAGCAAATTGAGAATGCTGGCTTCACGTGCAGTTTCGTTGTCTATTCTGCCTCCAGGGTTTATGGATTTGTCTATCTCCGAGAGTCTATTCAGATTTTTGTCCATAGTGCTCTTTATCTTGTCTTCAAGTGCCTTCTTTCTTGCTGCTACTTCAGCTGAAGAAATCTGCATATGCTCTAACCGAGAGCTCTCCATAGCTCCCTTTGCTTCTATGATCCATGCTTCTATTGAATTGCCGGGCTGTGTGTGTTGCGGGAGCTGTTTAGCCATTTGGCCTGCATCTGCCATGCCGATTGCCCTGGCGCCGGGCTGCACAGGTGCAGTTAATCCTGCACCGCTTCCAGTAATAATCAATGCTCCCTGCTCTAGCCTGGATACTGGTCTCGTTGCCGATACGTCTTCGTTTATATTATTTGCAAATTTCCTTATGAATTCTAAACCTGCATCTATCTTCTGCTTGGGTGTCGCATTCTTGGGGTTTTCCATTATGTTAATCATGTCAAGTATTAAGCCTGCATCCAAAGCTCCAATTGCGCGGCCGAAGACAATGTCGGCTGTCTGGCGCATCCGCTCCGCTGCCTTCTCTTTATTCCCTATCAAGTCCGAATGTATCTGCTTGGCCACACGTTCCAGGAACAGGCCCCTGTTATATTCAATATTCCGTCGTGTCCCCATGGTTACCCTGCCCTTCCTGTTGGCATTTTCATTTGCTACAAGATAATCGCTCAGGCTATCCGCTATTGGGTTTATCCTATCCATCACATCATTTTTAAATGCGCTTACCTGAGCACGTTGAGTTTTAATCTCATCAGCCAAGTACATCTGCGGATCTGCATGCACCGGAGCAAAGCCAGGCACGCCTCTTGGATTATCTGCTATGCTTATGCGCGCCCTGTCTATCGCATATGCGGGCGTTACCCTGGCAGCATAGCCTGAAATAACGGTTAGCATATGGTTTACAGACATCTTTCTAAGCCTGTTTATTTCCTCATTCTGCTCATTCGGATTCTTATACCCTCTTACGGTATCGATTATTGGATTATATGCTTCGCTTATCGCACGTACTGCATCCCTGTTCAAGCGCAATCTATCACTGACGCCCATAGATAAGTCTTCAAGATGAGTCACTATCAAGCCCATCTTTCCTCTATAGGGGCCTGTTGCATTTCCCGCAAAATCACGCAGCATATTGTTTGTTTCTATTGTGGTGTATCCGAATTTCATCTGTTTTTTTACTGGGTCCCTGAATGGCATGATGTCGCCTTATTAATCAGTGCACGGCATGATATTTAAAGATTCCTTGATAAGGCTGCATTGCATGCTGGATTTAAAAAACTTGCGCTATTTGCTGTTAGCTATTTATATCAGGCGGAATGAGTGTGATTACCTGCATGGTGTGTTAAAATGGGAAGTTCATTAAAATCCAGACTCAGCGATAATCCAAAAGAGATTTTTTTCTATATTGCGCGAAGCAATATGGCTGCCCCATTCAATCCTGATGTAGAGCATGGCATTGTATCTGGTAGTGATCCTCGGAATGCTCTGCTTTTGGTAAAGAATAACTACTATTACCCGTTCGGTACGTACAGCATACACCTTTTAGCCAGCTCTGCAAGGGTTATGGCAAATGGGAAAGGCTTTATGGTAGCTGAAGACAGTGATAAAATCATGGCAAGATGGCTCTCTGCGAAGGCCAGGACCATCGAAGCTGCAGGGCCGGGAGAGTATCTCTGGATTGACGGTAAATTATACGTCAACGGAGAACCTGCAAAGAAGCAATACAAAAGACCGCTCATAGAAATTTTCAGGTACAGCGTACCGATTTCAATTACTGATCAGTCTATGCCAGTTAATGTCTCACAGCTTCATTGAAAATATCCTGCCTATAGAGATTTAAGGCTCAATCTCCGCAGTTAGCTGGAATTGCCGTTCTGATTTTTCCACATCTTTTCTTAATGAAGCTTTAAATATCTTTTTGTGTAGAATATATCTGCTTCATGCTTCCAGATGCTTCGCATTCTAGGATTCCTGAGACATGATTTTAATGGCAGACTTAAACAACGAGATTAGATTAGCGGTAGATACCGGTAAGGTAGAGTTCGGGCTACGCAGTTCCATCAAGTCAATCAGCGATGCCAAGGCACTGGCGATTGTAGTTGCAGAAAAAGGAAAGAAAGAATATGTGGATGATCTCATACATATGTGCAATATTGCGAATGTAAAGTTGATAAGGTTCAGCGGAAACTCGGTTGAGCTCGGAGCGCTATGCGGGAAGCCATTCTCAATCAACGCTCTTGCAGTGATAGAACCCGGAAATTCAGGGATAGTTAATTATTAGGTGTATATGCTTGCCAAACGGAGAATTTGCAGCCAAGGAGCTTGTAAAAAAGAGAAAGAAGCAGAGGATGCTTAATAAGGCCTGGAAGCGGAGATACTTTAAGCTGAAGAAGAAGTACGATCCTGTAGGTACAGTTCCAATGGCTCGCGCCCTGGTGCTTCAGAAATTTGTCCTTCAGCAGAAGCAGCCACACTCTGGCCTTATAAAATGCGTCAGGGTGCAGTTGGTAAAGAATGGCAAGGTAGTAGGTGCCTACGTGCCTTATGACGGTTCAATAAATATGATCGAGGAGCACGATGAGGTTACCATACAGGGAATGGGCGGCTCGCAGAGAGGGCAGATGGGCAGCATACCTGGTCTTAAATACAGAGTAATAGCAGTTAACGGCGCAGACCTTTTCGAAGTAGTAAAGGGTAAGAAAGAGAAACCAAAGAGGTAATTGAGTGGCAGTTGAAGAGGTAAAGTCAGAGGAGCAAAAAGAGGAAACTGTTGCTGCAGAGTCAGCAGAGAAATTGCAGCGGAGGCGCCGGGCACCTCAAAAACAGCAAGCATCCGGTCCGCAGGATGCATCGCCTTATGCCGTGCAGGATGCTGCATCCAAGTCCAAGAGTGAACCGGATGTAGTCCATGGGGGCAATGTGCTTCTCTTTGGGAAATATCCGCTCAATGATGTAAAAGTGGAGGATCAGAGCATATCCAGCTACATACGATTCGGAAACTACGAATATCCAAACATTTTCGGGCGCAGGAAATTCCAGTCTTATTATAATGCGCATATAAGCATAATAGAGAGGCTAATGAATAAGCTGATGCGCGGCGGCACAGGGAAGAAGATAGGCGGCAAAGTAATAAGGACGGAAGGCAGGCTCCAGGGGAAGAAGCTCAAGGTAATGCATATAGTTGAAGACTCATTTGAGAAGATAAGCAAGAAGACAGGGAAGAATCCTGTTCAGGTCTTTGTTGATGCAATCGAGCATGCCGCACCTATAGAAGACACGACAAGGGTCAGATATGGGGGCATTTCATATAACGTAGCGGTTGGCATAAGCGCGCAGAGGCGCGTAGATGTTGCGCTAAAAAATATAGCACTCTCTGCAATAATCGGTTCGTTTAACAAGAGGAAAAGCGTTGCCGATGCGCTTGCAGATGAACTTATACTTGCTGCAACAAACTCCTCAGAAAGCTATGCTATCAAAAAGAGAACTGATGTTGAGAGAATAGCAAAGAGGGCAAGGTAATAATAATGGTAAGGAAAGAGTTCGTTGCTGAGGAAGTAGCGCGATTGATGAAGGATATCGCACAGATAAGGAACGTCGCCATAATAGCGCATGTTCATCATGGCAAAACCACGCTGACAGATTCACTGCTCGCCCGCGCAGGCATAATATCCAAGAATGTGGCAGGAGAAGCGCTTTACACTAATTACGAAGCAATAGAAAAAGACAGGAGAATGACAATTAAATCGGCAGATATCTCGCTAGCCTTCAATTACAAAGGTGCAGATTACATAATAAATCTTATAGACACGCCCGGGCACGTTGATTTCGGCGGCCATGTAACAAGGTCAATGAGGGCAGTTGACGGGGTAGTTCTTGTGGTCGATCCTGTGGAGGGAATCATGCCTCAGACGGAAACAGTCCTGAGACAGGCCCTGCAGGAGAGGGCAAAGCCGGTTCTTTTCGTGAACAAGGTAGACAGGCTTCTTAATGAACTCAAGCTTACACAGGAACAGACATTCGAGAGATTGCTCAAGCTTATAAATGACATAAACAAGATGATCAGAAGCTATGCGCCGGAAGAGTTTGCAGAGAAATGGCAGCTAAGCGTAGAGTCTGGCGCAGTCTGCTTTGGATCAGCATACAAGAAATGGGCAATATCTGCAAGGATAATGGAAAAATACAAGGTAACGTTCAAGCAGATCTTCGAACTAACTGCAGCAAACGATGAGAAGAAGCTGCAGGAAGTTGCGCCTATAGACGAGGCCACACTTACAATGATGATAGAGCACCTGCCCAATCCGGCGCAGGCGCAGCCATACAGGATACCGCGTCTATGGCATGGGGATCTGGGCAGTGAGGATGGAAAGGCGATGACCACTGTTGATCCAAACGCGAAGATAAACATGGTTATCTTCGGAGTAACTTACGATCAGCACAGCGGCGAAGTAGCGATAGGAAGGGTCTTCTCTGGCACTGTAAGGAAAGGCAGCGAGGTTTATATTTCAGGAGATCCTGACAAGCAACGCATTCAGCAGGTCAGCCTTTTTATGGGCCCGGAGCGTGTCTTGGTAGATTCGATCTCAGCGGGCAACATCGCGGGCATTGTAGGATTGAAGAATATTTCAATAGGCGACACTGCGAGCGAGAATGGAATAGAGCCATTCGAGCAGATAAAGCACTATTCAAAGCCGGTAGTTACCAAGGCCATAGAGGCAAAGGACACAAGAGACTTAATGAAGCTTATAGAGGCGCTAAGGGAACTCTCGAAAGAGGATCAGACTCTTCAGGTGGAGCTTAACCAGGAAACAGGCGAGCACCTGATAAGCGGAATGGGTGAATTGCATCTTGAAGTCATAGAAACAAAAGTAAGAGATGAATTTCACGTGCCAATTACCACAAGCGAGCCAATTGTCGTTTACAAGGAAACTATCGAAAAAGAGGCAAAGGACATAGAAGGCAAGACGCCCAACAGGCATTCACGCTTCTATATTACTGTCATGCCTCTGGAGCAGGGAGTACTGGATCTTCTCGACAGCGGCGCGCTTAAAGACGGCAAACCAAAGGGCAAAACACATATAGACCTACTCATAAAGGCGGGCATGCAGAGAGATGAAGCGAAGGGCGTAGTAGATATAGCTAACAACAGCATTCTCATAGATGCGACGCACGGCGTGCAGTACCTTGACGAAGTGATGGAATTGCTTATAGAGGGATTTGAGGAGGCAATGAAAGACGGTCCTCTGGCGAGGGAAAAGTGCACAGGAATAAAAGTGCTCATAACGGATGCGACAATACACGAGGATCCTGTCCACAGGGGTCCTGCGCAGATAATACCTGCTATGAGAAGGCCGATCTACGCGGGAATGCTAACTGCCGGCGTTGTGCTTCTGGAGCCGAAGCAGAAATTCACGATAAACATACCGCAGGAGTATCTTTCAGATGTCATAAGCTTCCTAAACTCGAAGAGAGGGCAGATAATTGATATACAGCAGGAAGCAGAGCAGGCTACGCTTATTGCCAAGATGCCTGTAGCTGAAGTAATAAAAGGTTTCTCAAATGACATGCGCGGCCTGACGCAAGGAAGGGCCATTTGGTACCCTGAGTATGCCGGCTACGAGAGGCTCCCGAAAGAGCTCCAGGACAAAGTAGTCAGGGAGATAAGAAAGAGGAAAGGACAGGATCCGGAGCCGCCTAAGCCGCAGCAGTTCATGGACTGAGAAACAGAAAGCTTTATATCAACCGTGAATGATATATAATACTAAAACCAATGAGATGAGGTAATAAAATGGCTAAATCTTACATAGATTTCGAGGTTTCTAAGGAAGTGCAGGATAAGACTCTTGACGCGCTCAGGCTTGCAAGGCAGGGGGGCAATGTCAGGAAGGGAGTAAACGAGGTGACTAAGAGTGTCGAACGCGGTCTTGCATCTCTTGTTGTGATTGCTGCTGATGTTGAACCAGAAGAAGTAGTCATGCATATACCTACCCTTTGCAAGCAGAAGAATATAGCATATGTTTTTGTGCCTAGCAAGCTTGAACTTGGAAAGGCCATCGGAATGAATGTTGCATGCTCCAGCGTGGCAGTAGAGAAAACGGGAAGCGCAGATGCGGCTGTAAAGGACGTGGTCGCAAGAATTACCGGAAAGTCTTCCGCTTCAGGAGAAAGCCAAAAAACACAGGAGAAGAAGGAGTCAAGGCCGCAGCAGAAAAAGGAGCCAAAGCCCAAGAAGGAGCAGCAGGCGTCAGAACCTGCCAAAGCCCCGGAGAATTAAAAGTGATGCTAAATGGCAGAATCTGAGGGCAAGAAGAATAAAACCGAGACTACCGACAAGCCGGAAAAGCAGCAACAGCAACCTGCTGAACAGAAGAAATACGAAGGCTATCTTGCACAGGTCGTCGATCTTGCACCGGTACGCACAGGCATATACGGGGAGATAAAGCAAGCCATGTGCAAGGTTCTGGAAGGTAAGGATAAAGGCAGGGTCATAAGAAGGAATGTTGCTGGCAGGATAAAGGTTGGTGACATGATCCGGCTACCAGATACCAGCAGGGAAGACAGGAGCATAGTGGCGAGGTAAGCATCATGAAATGCACATACTGTACTGCAGAGATAGAAAAAGGGACGGGCTTCGCATTTGTAAGGCGTACAGGAGTAATAAGATATTACTGTTCGAGAAGATGTTATAAACTTAACGAGAAGCACAAGAGGAAACCAAACAAAAAGGAAATAGGGGAGAGGACAGGAGCATAGCCTGCCCACTGCCTTCTCATTTCGGCCATTTTTACCTTATAGCCGCAAGCCCATCCGTGTTACAAAAATAAAAGCCCGCATGTGGGTGTATTTATCAAAGCAAAGACATCATTTCTAGTAATCCTGCTGCTGGCTTTTTCAATCGTATCATTTGCATACTTCCATCTAAATGGACAGGGCACTGCCACGCTTAAAGGTGCTCCGAGCGGATTTAATGTGGGTGAAGTATCCATCTCCGAAGGCAACGCCTCCAGCTTATACTACGTGTATCTGGCAGGAAATCTCAGCCAATGGGAGAAAGGATACATGAATGTAAGCGGGATAGGCTATTGCAACGGCCATTCACCGTGCCTGGGCATGCTCTTCTATGGGCTCAATTCCACGCAATATTCTTCCTATCCGGCTGCTTCTAGCGAGTGTTTCTGGATGGTTAATACGTACTTTCCACTGGAACAGTATTGGTTCTTCGAGAACGGGACAATTGCTCAGCGATTTTTAGGCCATCCATTATCAACTTACAGCAAATGCTGGCCGAGTAATGTTCATGGGCTTCCCGACGGCATGGTGCTGGAAACTTCGCAAAATTTCACTATGGAGAATGGCACTTCTTTATCTATCTTGAGGCTGAATGTTTCATAGGGAAAGCCTGATTTTAATGGTATTGGCAATGGAAGGCAGATACGAAAGGATAATTCTTGTGCGTTTCGGAGAGCTCTGGCTTAAATCGAAAAACAGGGGCACATACATAAAAAAGCTTGTTAGCAACATACGCGAGCAACTAGGGAGTGAAAAGTATAGCCTTGAATTGGAGCATGACAGGATAATAATAAGGCCGGGAAAAGATGCCAACATCGAACCGATAAAATCCGGATTGGACAGGGTATTTGGAATAAGCGGCTACCAGGTCTCATATGTCACCAAACCGCAACTTGAAGAAATGCTTAAGCTCGCAAGATCTCTGGCAAGCAGATATGATAAGAAGACAATATTTAAGATAAATGCGCATCGCTCGTATAAGCAACTTCCATTTGATTCGGCAGAGCTCTATGAAAAGGCATCTGGGATGCTTAGGCGTATGGGGTATTCAATGGCGCCCAGAGGCTATGACAAGGAATTGGTGCTTAATGCTACGGAAGATTCCGGCTACGTCTCCATAGAGAAGGTCAAAGGCCTTGGAGGCCTGCCTGTAGGATCCGGAGGAAAAGCCGTGATACTGCTTTCAGGTGGCATAGATTCTCCAGTAGCGGCCTGGTATGCGATGAAAAGAGGGATGGAGCCGATATATGTGCATGTGCATGGCTTCTCCAGCAATGAAGAGGCATCAAACTCCAAGCTGAAGGAAATTGTAGCTTTGCTGGCCTCCTACCATCAGCATTATAAAATTTATTATGTTCCATCCCACATATTCCAGGTAGGGGCGATTAGAACAGGCAGATATGAACTAATAATGATGAAGGTTTTCATGCTCCTGCTTGCTGAAAGAATAGCAGTGAATCAGAAATGTTCAGTTGTATTTACTGGGGAGAGCCTGGGTCAGGTTGCTTCGCAGACCCCTGAAAATCTAGCTGCAGAGGAGCACATGGTGCGGATTCCGGTTCTCAGGCCGCTCATTGGTTTCGATAAGGAAGAAATAATAAGCGTGGCAAGGAGGATAGGTACTTATAGCTATTCCATACTTCCGTATAAAGATGTCTGCTCTATAAATGCAAGGAATCCGAAGATAAAAGCAGATGCCAGAATCGTTGCGGATATCTCAAAGGAGATAAAGATTAAATCGATTGTATCAAGGTCACTTAAGCTCTCCTCCTCATTTTCCACATGAATCTTGCCTGGAATTCTTTCTCTCATATGGCGGAAGATGCTTGATTGCCTGTTTCTCAATTGCAATAACCGACAGAGAATACATTGGCAATCCAAAAGATCGCTTTTCCGAGCAGATGCAAACTAGCCGGCGCGCTAACTGCCAGATGCACTGAAAGTAAAATTCTAGCAACAGCAACTAATGTCTCAGGAGTATTTTTTAACATTCTGTTCCATTGTTATTACAGACTACGAACAGCTTATGCTTTGAGCGTACGCGAGCAGGTTTGGAACCATTAAGCTGGTCCGCATAACATCAGTGTATATATGGAAAAAAAGGAAAATGCAACGAATCCGATGAAAAAGTCCACGTCTCTTCTTCTTATAGCCATACTTGCTTATACGCTGACTTATTCCATTTACTTTGCAGTAGGCCCGACCCATCTGGGCGATGACATTGCTTATTCGTTCCTCGCGCATTATGCAACGGCCGGTACATTTATGGAGAGCAATGGCGACATACTCTCGGTAAGACTATTGCAGATCTTCCCTATAGCTTTTTTCTATTATATTTTCGGAGCAGGAGCTCTTTCAAGTGTAGCATGGGATATACTGTGTTTTACGCTCTCTGTGCTTCTGGCCTTCTTGATCGGGCGTGAATTGTTCGATGATAAAATCGGACTGCTGTCTGCGTTTTTGCTTGCCACATTTCCTCTCGCAGCCATCTACTCGACTACGATGAGCGATAACATACCTATGATGTTTTTTGTCAGCCTCTCTTTTTTCGCGCTGATAAAGGCCATAAAGAATAAATCCAGATCCTGGTATTTTATTGCCGGAATAGCGCTGATGGCTGCGCCCCTCACTATCCCGGAAGGATTTATATGGTGGGTAATGATCGGATCCCTGCTCATTATCGGGCTGATATTCAGGAAGGTGCCAATAGGAAACAGATCCTCCTCCTTTTCGATCAATAAGAAGTCCCTTTACCTGATACTTGGCTTTTTGATAGCCCTGTGCGTGGTAATGACGGTAAATTATTTCAACTCCAAGAATGCATTCATAACCTTCACGGCAAATATAGACTACTATGGCCAGACATGGAGGCCGGACTTAATCCCGCAGCCGCTGAATACGGCCCTGGCATTCTATCCGAATATTATGTTTCCATATCATCTGACATCAGCATTATACAATGCATTGGCATATAAAAATTTTAATCCGGTTTCCATAATTACAAATGGCTATATATATGGCTCCAACACAACCGGATTCTACTTCTACGCGCTTATTCCTTCAGCAGCATACCTAATTTTGAGGAAGAAAGATAGGAAAAGATCGGCTTTGCTGCTCTTTTGGATAGTTACTGGCATATTATACCTGGAATTTGGGCCACAGCACATAACATTATACCCGTTTATCTATATTTTATCGCATAGGCTTGACAGATATCTGCTTCTTATAGCAACACCTGTCTCCATCGTGATCTCTGCCGCATTAATCGGGTCCGTGCGGGCATCGAAAAAGAAATGGAAGCATATAAAATTTGCGGGATCCATGGTGGCTGTCATATTTCTTACAGTAACATCATTGCAAATAATCGTGTACATGCACAGCATCGCAGAAGCGGAGAAACTTATGCAGTATAAAGCAGCAGAATACATAATGGGCCTGCCGGATAATACGCGCATCTATCTGGATAGCGGATATGGGGATCTTGTGGTATACACAAATTTTGATAATCTAAGCAGATTCCAATTAGGGTATGGCGGGATAACCTCGTGCCAGCTTATACCCGGTAATTCCTTCGTTCTGGTGCCGTCCGGAAAATATAGCTCGCTCAAGTATATCAATCAGAGTGGCCAGATGGAATGCTGGTGGTGGGATAAGGTGCTTTCTCCGCCTGAAAGTTACAAAAGCATGGTACTGCAATTATCAGCACCAGATCTTACAACACTGTATTATGTACCTGCCAATTATACTCCGCCAAAGATGCAGGAGCTAAATGTTTCCTGAGCCTTGTTATTTCTGAGCAGCGCAACGAAGGGCTTAGCAGCGCAAAAGCCTGAATAAACTAACCGAATCCCAGGGGCACTGTTGTTGTAATTGAGGTAGTGGGGCTGGTGGTAGTCGATGTGCTTGTAGACGAAGTGGATGTTGATGTAGTAGAGGTAGACGTGGTCGATGTTGAAGTACTGGATGTGCTGGTTGTTGAAGTCGATGTTGAAGAGGTGGTAGTTGAAGAGGTGGTTGATGAGGTAGAAGTGGTAGGCAAAGGTATTGAAGTAGTGCTGGTTGAAGAAGTTGAGATAGTAGTCGTTACGGTTGTAGTTGTGGGCTGGTTGTTGAAGTATATAAGTATGGACGCACTGTATTCATTGAAGGAAGCAGTTATCTGTGCCGGAGAAGCTATTGTGTAACTATAAGCATAGGCTGTAGCGTTGCCGTTCTGGTTGGTAGTGGCATATGCTGGCGTTACAACCACTCCTGGCGTGGGCGTCGTGAAGTTTACCGTGGCTCCTGGAAACGGCCTGCCGGATGAAGCAAAAGTTACTGTAGCAATAATTTCATCTCTCGTTCCATTTGCGGTTTCGGAGAGTGAAAATGGAACCAACGCTACTTTTAATCCTAGATTAGTCAATGAACTTACGTGTGTGGTAAAGGTTCCGGAATATTGCTGTGAAGTGGGGCTTGTGCAGGTGTAAGAATTTACGCTCGCACAGTTAGTTGCCGCAAGCGAGAGTGCGCCAGCAACAAGCTCACCCTGGCCGAAATGGATATTCGTTATAGGAACACTGCATACTATGGCTCCGCCAGGCAGCACAAAAGTAGGGAAGCATGAGCTGGAAAACGTTCCTTTTCCTCCGGAGAGATTTACTGTAAGTACAGGGTCTTTAAGCGCAAATTCTTGGGCATTGTTTATAAAGACTATGGCGTTAGTAGTACTAGAGTTCGAACCTATCTCGAGCTGCACGCATGTTGCTCCTGACGAGAAGGTGCATGTGTTCTGGGCGAGGGTAGGTGCGGCGGTAATGTAGTAATATATAATGTATAAGACCACTGCCAGTATTATGACAGCAAGACCGTAGGTCACAAGGTATTCCATTGCGGCTTGCTGGCGCATGGGCTTCTTGCGATTCTTACGTGCGCTTTTCTTCCTCATAGCAAAGAAATGCACGATAAGGACTAAATACTTTGGGGCATTTTTGGCACTCTGGACCTAAGACTGCAATTCCCGCCGCCACTTTACTGCCTGACTACATTCCTCCCATGCCATTAAATACACGAAATGACATTGACAGGCTTTGCACGAAAAAGGAGGCTTGCACTTTTAATGCCTAAGTTGCACTAATATCATACACCGTCTAAGATGCATGAATTAGGAGTAGAGCCTAAGTTCTTGCAATAGTCACTTTAACTTATCACTTAACTGATAGAGCCTAAAATAGGAAAGTAGTGCGACAATAAATCCTATGCTCATTGTAAAAGAAAAAAGGTTATTCTGAAATCCAGATAACAGAAACTCAAAGCCAGAGATATACGCAGTTAATATCGAAATAAACCCTAAGAC
>JAJZLT010000040.1 GCA_021803245.1 Microcaldota archaeon | reverse complement strand
ATCAGTTGCAAGCTGTGTCGTTGAATTGAGAACTATATTCGGTGGTGTTTTCATAATATCATCGTTGGAAGCCCACGCCGTTCACGGGTGGGAGGATGTCACAGATTGAGCAATATGGGATATATAATTGTATTTGATTGCCCGGATAAGCAAAGCCTGATAGACAAGATACTTGATGAGGCGTCCAGGGCAGGCGCAGGCAGATATAAAAATTACAGCAGAGGTGCAGTTATAACACGTGGCTACGGCACGTGGAAGCCTGAAAAAGGTGCGCACCCAAGCATAGGAAAGATTGGCAGTGTATCAAAAGTGCCGTCTGTGCGGATAGAAATGACCTGCCCCGATGGAAAAGTAAAGGCGGTCTGCAATGCAATCCGCAAAGTGCATCCATACGAGGAACCTACAATTTACGCTATAAAGGTTGAATACAGGTAAGCAGGCAAGTACATGCAAGAAGAAAGCTTTGATGGGATTTGCAACCACGGGCATAATGCCCCGTACAAAAGGCATGCACCCTAAACCATAAAGGCGTCGAAAGCAAGAGGCATGCATAAACTGCTTCCTCATCTGCGCTCATTTTCTTCGAAGATATCGCCGAAGCTTCTGCAGAAATAGTTTGTTGCAACCTTCACCGCGGCCCTGCCATCTGAAGTTATTGAATAAACGATTATCTTTCCGTGCCTGCTTCCATTTATAAGACCTTTATTGCTCAGTTCCTTCAGGGCCGGATATAAAGTTCCTGGCTTGGGTTTCTCCCCGCGCCTTTTCTCTATTTCCTCTGCAATCATCTCTCCATGCATCTTGCCCTTAGAAAGCAGCCAGAGTATCTGAAAAGAAAGCATGCCTCTCATGTCGCAACCTTCTCTTCCGCCCATTTCAACAACTGAATATATAGGATAACCTATACATTTAAATATTTTGACTGTATTTGTGTAATGCATTAATAGGGGCCGCATAGCATGTGCGAAGAGATTATAGAAGAGATGAAGAACTTTTTAACAAAAGAGGAAAAGATGGAGATATTGAAGGAGTACAGGGAAAGCCTGCTTACAGAGGCAGAAAAGGTAAGCATCAAGATAAAGGCATTGGAAAATAATTAAGCTTGCTTGCCAGATCGCTTGCCGCAGGTGCTGTAATAAAGTAAACTATTTTTGTGAAACGCCTTTTAAATGCCGTATATCAAGATAAATGGGGGTCATTGTGGCCGGAGTGATATCTGCCTTAGAGCTGGACAGAGCCATGGTAGATAAGCTATTCTCTCTTTCTGATAAATTCAAAAGAGGCGCCGTTAAGCCTTTGGACAGGTCCTTATCAGTTGCGCTGGCTTTTTTCGAGCCAAGCACCCGCACATTCTCAAGCTTCGAGATGGCAGCAATGAAACTTGGCCTTAGCGTGACAAGCATGCGTTCAGACAAAGACTCGTCAATGGCAAAGGGTGAAACCTTTGCAGATACAGTGCGCATGCTTTCCGGATACGCTGATCTGGTAGTAATAAGAAGCAGGTTTGATGGATCGGCAAGATTTGCATCAGAGATATCCGGCAAGGCAATAATAAATGCGGGAGACGGTCAGAACGAGCACCCTACACAGTCGCTGATAGATATGTACACTATCAGGGAGCATTTCGGAAAGGCGGATAACCTTACGTATGCGATAGTTGCAGACCTGAGGCATTCACGGGCCACAAACAGCCTGCTTTACATGCTGAACAATTTCAGGCCTAAGGCAGTCCATATAATATCTCCGCGCCAGCTAAAGCCTCTGGAGCAGGTAACATCAAGGCTCAAATATGAGTGCGAATGGTCGGAGAGCCTGGCCGGAGTGCCTGGCGATGTGGATGTGCTGTATGTGAACAGGCTGCAGAAAGAGAGATTCCAGGATGAGATGGAGTACAACAGCGTAAAAGGAAGTTACCATATAGACATAGGCGTTGCTGAAAGAATGCCTGATGATTCGATCATACTGGACCCGCTACCCAGAGTCGATGAGCTGGACAGGGCCATAGATGGCACAGACAAGGCAAAATATTTTGTACAGGCAGCCAATGGCGTGCCTATCAGGCAGGCGATAATGTATGACCTGCTTTCAAAGAGGCGATAGAATGGAGAAGGACCTTCTTATAAACAGAATAAAATCCGGGACTGTCATAGACCATATAGCTGCAGGCAAGGCCACGCTCATATATTCATTACTGTCCCTGGAAAAATCTGGCGGGTCAAAACTGGCGATTCTGATAAATACAGACAGCAATAGGACAGGTTCCAAAGACATAATAAAGATAGATAATAGGTGGCTGACTCCGGAAGAGCTTTACTACGTTGCTCTCATCTCCCCTGATGCTACCGTAAATATAATAAAATCTTACAAGGTCACTGAAAAGAAGAAGGTGGTTCTTCCAGAAGTAATTGAGAAAGTTGTAAGGTGCCAGAATGGCAGGTGCATAACCAATAATGACCCTGAAGCACATACAAAATTCAGGGTTATCTCAAAAGACCCTATAAAGCTGGTCTGCGCTTACTGCAATATAACAATAGACGCGAACCAGATTCCGTCTTCCATAGCCGCTACGCGATCCTGACCGGGGCGAGCCAGGGTAAAATCCCTTCATGCACTTCCATGACGCACATCATATCGGGCCGTAAATTGCATTCTTCCCATTTGCATAGGCCCATCCCCATTCGCCGTACGACCAGTGCCACCATTCCCTCTTGTAATTCGCAAAACCCGCTCCGGACATTGCAATTATCAGGAGGTTTCTATTTTTTCTTTCCTTCAGCGTTAGCTTGGCATTTGTAACCGACTTCCTGCCTGCAGTATTTACCTGAGAACCCATGCTGAGTTCATCAAAGTGCCTGTCAACTATAGTCAAATCCAGCGCACCTCCTGTGCAGTGCTGCGGTATTATCTTGTCGGGATTTGCAACCCACTTATCGGTTTCAAGCTCTGCCTCGATATCCGTGATTCCCGGCCTTTTCCTTATATCATTGAACAACTGCCTCCAGATCTTCCTCTGGGCTCTTAATGGCCTATACGAATCTATAATCTTGAGACGTAAACCCGCAGGCAGAAGCGCCTGAGCCTTCAGCAGCCTTTGCGCAACAGACGTCCTCATCATGCAAGATCCTTCGCGCAATCTTTGCATTTTCCTTGAAGTCTCCTCTATTTCTATGACCACCTTGCTTTTATACATGCCTAAATCAACCAGGCTTTCGCCGCATTCCACTGTCTTTACCGAATGAGCTACTTCATGGTCTATGCCATATTGCCTCATTTGCTAGCACCTGAGCAGTTTGCCCCATTCTATCTCTATGCGCATATCCTTTGAAATAGATTCCCTTATGCCTTCCTTCCCGAGCGTCACGTAGCCCGGGAAGGTGCCAGCGATTTCCTGGCCATCCCTCTTCACTACGAATGAGTCGTTACCTTCGGTGCAAAGGTAAAGCGCCTTCGCCTCTTCATCGCCCATGCCTAAGAATCTGGCCTGACGCCTCAGCTCTGCAGGAGCATAATCCTTCCAGTTGAATGAACCCATATGGGGTATCTGCACTGCAGTTGTAGTAGCAAGCATCATCGTAGGCACTGTAGGAACAACTCTTCCTGACCTCATAGCATCATAGATCTCACGTCCCTCAGCCCTGAAGAGGTCAGGGACGGTGACTGAATTCTTCCTGCTTCCTGTTGTCGACTCGCCGATGAAGGTGAAGACAGGCACTTCGGTTCCATTCCTTCTTACAAAATTTATTTCAACAGGGCGGCGTACGCCATTCATGTCTATGCCTTTGAGGTAGCCTGCGCCCCTGAAGCCTGGTGCCATAGCGCCCCTAGAATCAATATACGATTCGCTCAGCTCCATTTTATAGAAAGGCTTGCCGTATTCAAATTCAAGAACCTCAAGCACATCCGGAATAAGGCTTGTAGCTATACTTGTAACAAGCGTCTCCCTTACATTTTCGATTCCAAGCATTTCGAAGACCTGCTGCCTTGACTGCAGAATTGCGTGCGGCAGGTTTGCTATCTCCTTTGCCGAGGTCGGGCCTATCCTAATATCCAGTGATTTCTGGTATTTAACTAGTATTCCAAGTATGTCTGATAGCCTATCGCGTACTGTCTCTCTTGACTTTTCAGGGAACGAAGCAGCAGTAACTGCTTCTATCTCGCCAAAGGAGATCTCCTTGAAGCTTTGCCTGGGGCTTGAGTAAGGCTTACCGCCATCGAAGATGCGCGGAAAATTGCCCAGGTCTATTCTATGGCCTCCTGGGGCAGGATCGCACTGCGGCTTTCCATTGTCGTGCACTAGATTCAAGATGCTGCCATCCCTTATTCCAAGCTCAGCAGATATCTCTCTTAATATAACATTTCCCACAAGCTGACTGGACCATGGGCTCAGGTTCGCATGCGAGAATGAGCTTGCCATAACTATGCCTGCGAATGCTTCCCTTGCCTTTGGGAATCTTGGCTCTATCTCCCTGTTCCTTGCAATCGTAGCAAGGCTTCTATCCACTATTTCGGCCCGAGAGATGCGCTGGGCATTATCAGAAATTCGTATACCTTCGGTAGGGGTAATTATTATAGGCATGAAGACCACAATGATTATTTTTCTTACTGCGGCCTTATGCTGTCAGGTACCAGAAGAAATAGAAATAGGATTGGTAAGGCTGCGAAGCTAGGCTTGCACTCTGCATCTGTGGCGAAAGTGATTTCGTCTGCCTCATGCCTTCACCTGTATGGTAATTGATGCGTTTCTCATATATAAACTTTTTCTGCAAAACAAGCGGCAAGTTATAAATTTCGCACATTAAAAATAACTGCGCGGTCCTTTACACAGCGCCAAACCTATCCTTTAAAAAGAGTTGCGTGCATATTCTCTTTGACCGATTATGAATATGATCTACATTTACGGCCCGCCGGGGGTAGGCAAGTACACCGTATCAAAGGAGCTTTCGAAGCTCACCGGCTACAGGCTCTTCCACAACCAGCTCAGCATAGAATTCGTCATGTCTATGTTTGATTTTGGAACACCTACCTTTAACAGGCTTGTGCTCAAGTATCGCGCAGATATGATAGAAGAAGCAGCGAAGAACGGGATATCATTAATTTTCACCTCCAGTTATGCCAAAGGGTTCAATGACCCTATAATAAAGGACATAATGAAGCGGGTAAGGAAGCATAATGGAAATGTATATTTCGTGCAGCTGCACTGCGAAACGGGCGAGCTGCTCAAGAGAGTTACATCTGGATCAAGGCGGAAATACTACAAGATAAGATCTTCAAAGTTGCTCAAGAACCTAATGAAAAAGTACAATCATACTTCATCAATCCCATTTGTAAAAAGCCTGTATATAGACAATACGAAAATAAAGCCGAAGGAGGCTGCAAAGAAGATAATAAGATACTACAACTTGCAGTAGGCCTTTGCATAAAGCAGCGCGCAGACGAGCATGCCGTCCTTTTTATGCCTATTTTTAATAAACTTTTTAATGTCTTCAGTTTCAAGTTTCTCTATTTTAATGTCTTCAGTTTCTTCCGGATGGCTTTTTCCATATACGAGATCCCTGGCCAAAAAGACATATAAGGTCTTGCCGGTGACTATCGAGCATGTCTCAAAGATCTGCTCCAAGCTGCCAGCGGTGTAACCTGACTCCTCTTCCATCTCCCTTCTTGCCGCTTCAGCGGGAGTTTCCCCTTCTTCTATTCCTCCTCCAATAAGGTTATAAGCCCTTGACTTGAGCGCTTCGCGATATTCATTTGCGATAAGCACAGTTCCATTGCCCAGTACTGGAAGTACAAGTGACACTCCTTGCATAAAATCACAACAAACTCTATCAATTTAAGTTTTTAATCATTGCCCTAATCCATTTAAGCCAGAACTAATTCTTCCATGCAAAGCAATATCGTTTCCTTAAGCAACGCAGCAGCTCCTGAGCTCAAAGCTTCAGATACATGTACTCGAGGTCCATGTACTTCCCCCTTTTTATGTAGTCCGGAGCAATTCCCCATGTCCTGAAGCCAAACTTTCTGTATAGCCTTTTTGCCTTTAGACCGACATAATTGATTTCTCCTCTTAGCACCTGACACCACAACAAGTCAGATAATGTTGTGGCGTGATGTATAAACAGGTGCAAACATGGAAATAGCAATAGACCTCGGAAAGTGGAAGAGTTACGTTGTCATGGAAGACAACGGAAGAGTGGTAAAGGAAGGGTATATGGAGACCACAAATCAGGGTTGGCATGATATTATTAGATTTTTTTGGGTAAATTGAATATATGGTAGTAACAAGAAGGGCGGTAGGTGCCATAATAGGATGGAGAGAGCATCCGGGTAACGTACTGCTTGTAAAAAAGGTAAAGACGGAGGATATAGCCAGGGCAGACATTAATCCAGAATGGGACATCCCTAAAGGCGGGCTTAAAGATGATGAAAGAGATGATAAAGGTCTATGGCGGGAGCTTACTGAAGAAGTAGGAAGCACAGAATTCACGCTTGTAAGGAAGCTGCCATTCGGTATGAATTTTAAATTTCCTAAAGGGGCGAAGTGGGGCAGGCAGGAAACGAGTTTATTCTATCTTGAATATTCGGGACCTTCTATAAAATTCAAACCTAAAACAGATGAAATAGAAGAGGCAAGATGGTTTCTACTTAGTGAAGCGAAAAGAATAGTAAGATATGCGACTACAGTTAAGGCAATAGAAAAGGTTGAAAGACTAAGATTGTTAAAATGAATATAGTCATTGTCAGATACGGAGAAACTGGGGAAATGTAAAACATATGCTGATAGGCTAGGGGAGACTTCAAGTGACACCGTTAAGAAGCAAGCAAAAACATAGTGGCCATATTAGAGGATGCAGAATTAGATGTGATTTTTTCAAGTGATTTGGAAATTGCAACGATTATAATAAGAGCAAGATATACAACAGCAGAAATAGAAATATATCATAAGGCACAATAATTTATAGTAAATACTTACGTGAATAGAATTGGGTAGCAGGTTGTTTTGAGGCTAAAGAAACTGCTACAAATTCTTCAAATGAATCTTCTAAGCTTTTAGGATTGCCTATTCCAATCAATGCTGTGCCTCCGTTCTTCAAGCCCATTATGTCATTTATGAAATCCATCTCATCAGTCTGCGTCATTCTATGTGGTTTTGTATTAGTAAATGCAATGCAGTTGCGTTTGCTGAATATTGCACTATGGTATTCTTCATCGAAATTCATAGAATTCAACTTCACTGCAAATGCTCTGTTGCTGCCTCTTATACTACTGCCAATTTCCTTGCTACTGTTGTTCACAAAGGCGCCTGTAACATCAAATATTTGCAACTTCTTTAGCCCACTACTTTTCATTATGCGTTCAGGGTGCAAGGAATACCTGCGTTGCAGCATTACGCCAATACCTGCGAGGAGAGCAGCTAATATATAATAAACTTTTATTTGTGTTCCTATTATCAAGAACGATAGTACTATAGTGAGAAAAGGAACGATAATTATTGAATTTCCTGTAATCAATGGCCCCAATATCTTAGTCGAATAATAATATAGCATTGTACCTACTCCATACGCAATTGTGCCTAAGAATAGTATCGATAGCGTTGTCACAGGGGTAAAGGCCACATTTAAACTTGTATGTGTAATGAGAATCATAATAGAAGCAACAATAAATGATGCAACATTGAATATTGCAACTGCGCCTGCGGTATCCACATTGTATTTATTCATTATTAATATGGAGAATGTGCTGCATCCTGCTGCCATGAGTAGTATGCCTATAAATGGAGCCTGGGCAGTATTGAACGAAAACAAACTTCCATTGCTTAAGATTACATAAACCCCTAAAAATCCCACCAAAGTTGCTAAGAATTGCTTAACACTGACCTTTTGTTTTAATATAAGCGGTGTAAGAAGTGCAGCGAATATTATCCAGCTTCTAAATACTATGGCTCCTATAGCCGGATTAGTTCCCAGAGTCCCTATTCCCAGAAATAGTTGTGTGAATATATCATTCAAGAGCCCCGCCACCAACATTATTGTAAATATAGACGGATCCTTAACTATAGAAAGTAATCCCTTGCCCCTATCCTTCGCCAGACTTAGCGAAACTGATACTACAGAACCTATCAGAAATCCATAGAAGAGCTCTGGAAGTATTCCTATGCTGCTTCCGCCTATTTGCAGGAATATTGACCAGAGCGATATTTCTAAGACCACAATTGCAAGCGCAACAGTACCTTTATACGAAATTCTCACAATAGCTATTCGGATAACGTGTATTTAAACCTGTACAAATATGCTGATTTATTTGTATAATTTTCGGATTTTTAACTAAAAATTTTTATACCCTACCTGCTCATTTATACTATGGCAAATGAAAACTTAGTGTTTACCAATAAGGAAAAGATAATATTAAGAGAATTGAGTAATGATGCAAGGTCAAGTCTTACCAAACTCGCAAAGAAGGCCGACTGCTCGGTAATAACTGTTGCAAGAATAATTGATAAACTAACCGAAAAGTTAGACATCAGATTTACAATGGAAATAGACTTGGATAGGCTCGGACTATCTGACAGACATATACTTACTGTAAAGTTCAAGAAATTGCCAGATGAGCTTTTTCTTCGGGGTCTTTTCAAAGATGATACCTATGCCCAAGATGTATATTTGACTAAGGGAAATTTTGATCTTTTGATCTTTGCAGCAACAGACACGCCTATTAATTATACATTATGGGAAACCAGCTTAGCTACAAACCTGTCTGAATATTTGCCTGATTTGCGCCCTTCTGAATTCATTTTTCCGCAATTAGGATTTGTACCATTAAATGACGAATTTGTGAATTTTATAAGGGAAGAGATCAAGGTTGATAAATACGATAGACAAATACTGAAGTTACTTAACATGAATTGTAGGATGCGATATAGAGAGATCAGTAAACATGTGGACTTAAAAGAGGATACAGTACGATATAGGTTATTCAGATTGGTACGAAAAGGTATTATACGTAGATTTACAATAGCCGTACAGCGTCCAGGCTATGGATACCTGCTCTCTTATTTCCTTCGCTACAGATTCTACAAAAGTACAATAAGTAGTGCCTTCCCTCAAATGAGAAGCCACTACACGGATGAGAACCTACAAAATTTCAATAACTTCCCACTTATAGCGCCAATTAGTGGCAGTTACCGTTCCTTTGGCATAGTATTTGGAGAAAACAAAAGAGACATACTGTACAAAGGCATTAAATGGCATAAGATTTTGTTAAAGAAGGAGCAAGTAGTCGAAAAGCACGCATTTATAATCAAAACCATCAAAGGCTTAATACCTCTAAGAAACTTAGATGCAAGTACAAATTACAGATTCATATGGGAGTGATTAAAGCAGACAGTTAAAAATCCGAAAAAAATTAAAACAAAATCCAAAAATAAGTAATCTATATAAATCAGTTAACTCATAATATATACTATAGGTTTGGGATATGATGGATCTGTACAATAATGCAGTCTTATGCTCGTCCTCGGACAGCATGCGCACCTCCACCCTGCGCATACTTGCCAATTTTCCCACCGCATCTACCCAAACCTCGTTTATGCTTAATGGTGATATAATGAATGGGATGATGGGAAGGATCTTGGGAGAGAATAAAAAGAATGAAAATACGCGCAAAGAAGAGAACTATGAAAACAGGCCTGTGAAGTTTGTTATGGA
>JAJZLT010000022.1 GCA_021803245.1 Microcaldota archaeon | reverse complement strand
TAACATGGGCCCGTAGCTCAGCTTGGATAGAGCAGCACCGTCCTAACTCGCATGGGTGCGATAAAGGTGACGGCCGCGGGTTCAAATAGGTTTCTTGAATCACAAGAACCTTTGAAAATCCCGCCGGGCCCGTTCTGGTGAACGCAATGCAGGATAAACAAAGGAAAAAATCAAAAAAGAGTATTGATGAGCCAAATGTAATAATAAAGCCCATAGGCAGGCTGGGAGGACTTGACAACATACATGTAGCGCTGGTAGTGCTAGTGGTCATACTCATGGCGCTGCTGCTCATAGTGTCGTACAACAAACCAATACAGCTGCCGGTAAACCAGACGACAACAACGAACCAGACCTCAGTCTTCTGCCCTTCTTATGGGGCTGCGAACGGAAAGTGCATAGTTCCCTCTAAAAATGCTACCAGTGTAAAGCTCTTCGCAGAGCAGGTTTTGGCCAGCTATGGCAGCATAAATGACTCTCTCTCCATTCTCCCGTACATAACCAATGTCAGCGCAATGCGGGTTTATTATCTCAGCAATTCTTCTCTCTGGCTTGCGGTAATCCCTGCAGTAAATCCTTCAAATAAGCAGGCATTCTATCTATCGATGCTGATCAGCGACAAAAATAATTCTTATTATATGCCTTTCGAGCAGCTTGCAAAGCCTCCTGCGGTATCAGCCAATTATGTGGTTTCTGAAGGCGTAATAGATATAAACAGCACATATGCTTGCCTTGTTACCAGCCCTCTGCAGCAGTACTGGTTTATTGACCCCTACGCTCCCGGCTCGATAGCCAGCCTCTCAAATATGACTGCAATACAGGGCAGATTCAACGGCAAGGTTTCCACCCAGCTAAACATACTCTATACGCAGGCTTCGCAATCCATAGAAAATCAATACGGCATGAACAATACCCTGGCTCTTGGCGAGTATCTCTTCTGCGCTTCCAAGCAAAGCAACGCGGGGAGCTTTTACCGTTCAGTCCAAAATGCCTATGCTAATAGCTATATGGCTCCTTCCACCCTGGCTTCCCTCGCAGCAAGCTCCGGCCTGAACACGTCTTCCCTTGATTCTTGCCTAAGTTCATCAGCAACGCTGATAAACAGGCAGGCCCTGAATGCCAAGCTGTATAACGTCACATCAACTCCATCCGTAGTGACTGACTGCAAGTACCTTTCAATACCCCAGACTGCTGTAAATGCGGCCTGCTATGCGAATAGCACATTGTGCTGACTTTACATGAATAATGTGATTGTAGGTATAGATACCGGAAAGACATCTGCAATAGCATGCGTGGATCTTAATGGCAGGACCGTCTATACTGCTACCATGCGTTTTGCGAAGGCAAGATGGTTCGTAGACAGCATAAAAGCGGCGGGGCTGCCTGTGGTAATAGCAAGTGACAAGAAGAAAGCCAATGATGCTGTGGCTAAACTTGCAGCAATCTTCGATGCAGTACTCTTTACCCCAAAAGAAGACATCAAGGTAAGAAAGAAGCAGGAGTATTCAGACATGAGAAAGGTAAAAAATGTCCACGAGAGGGATGCGCTTTCAGCTGCAATGGCTGCCTACAAGCACTATTCCAATAAGCTTATGCAGGTTGAACGGATTGCCAGGGAAGGCGATGCAGAAGATATAGACAAGATAAAAGGCATGGTAATAAAGAAGTACTCCATAAACGAGGCCCTGAAGAGCCTAAAGGCCGGCAGGTTTGTCAGATAGCGGTCCAGTGCCGCATCTTCCTGAATACGCCAGGAATGTTAACCCGGAGTTCTCTAAAGATATTTAAACTTTCGTCCACCATTTAATATCAGTGTGGTTTTCTAATTATAAAATTTTGATGGATGGTTAGTCATGCAGGAATCGAGTACAATCGAACACATTCAGGAGGCAGAGAGCAAGGCCAGGAAAACTCTTGAAGATGCCGAGAAAAGGAAATTGGAAATAATAGAGAAAGCAAAGCAGGAAGCGAGGAAGATACTTGAAGAGGCAGGGGCCGAGAAGAGAAAAATACTTGAAACCACTATAAGTAAGGCTTCTGCAGAGCTGGAAAAGGAACGAGAGAGGAAACTTTCCGAGGCGAAAGAGAAGGCCAAGAGGCTGCAGCAGAAGGAGCTCTCGGCAGAAGATGTTGAAAGAGTCGTAAGCAAGTTGTTCGGACAGATTTTTGGTTGATGTAGTTGTTGCGCACCGAACCTATGCAAAAGATACGGATAATCGCACTTGACGATGCGAAAGCCAATGTCATTGCTGCGCTGCATGTAATGGGCGCCATAGACCTTAGAAAGAGCAAGCTTGAGCTTTCTGATGACAAACCTGCATCTTACTCCACAGACGTATCAGATTCCTTAATAAAAATCAACGGAGCGCTCCAGCTGCTTCCTGTGGAAAAGACAAGGATCAAGCATGAAAGCCATCTCGGAGCGGAAAAAGCAATCGAGGAGGTAAAAACTTCAGCCTACATAAATTCCATCTACGATCTTGGCAATGAGCGGAAATCAATAAATGATGACCAGAAAGCACTGGATTATGCGGAACATATAGCGCATCTATTCCGCGACCTAAAGATGGATTTTTCCAGGCTCAAGAGCGAATACCTGCTCTTCAGGGCGTTCGAGACAGACAGCAAAGGAGAAAAGGCCTTCAGGAAGAGGATGGAAAAGTCCAGGCATCCCTACGAGCTCCAGGTAAGGAAAGCTGACAAGAAGTCGTACGCAATCCTGGTGGCGTACGACAGAAAAGAGAATATAGACGAGTTTTACAAAGGCATAAAGGTGAGCGAGCTTGATCTCTCAGCCAGGTATCTTGCCGGCACTCCTGCAGAGGTTCTGGACAGCATAAGGAAAAAGAAAGACGAAGCAAATAGAAGGCTGCAAGAGATAGAGAAGGAGCTTGCCGGGATGGGCAGGCAGCATTATTCGCGCCTTTTGGTATTGAAAGAGGTGCTTGAAGTAGAGCTTGAAAGGTCAGAAGTAAGTTCGAACTTCAAGTGCACAGATTCAACCTTCCTGATAGAGGGCTGGGTACAGAAACGCCAGGTAGACGAGGTAAGGGCAAGGCTGGCGAGTGTTACCGGCGGCAAAGTCGTAGTCGAGCTGATGGAAAGCGACGAGCTGGCGCCAACGCACACAAGAAGGCCAAAGTTCCTGCAGCCGTTTGACTATCTGGTCAGCTTCTATTCCGTTCAGAGGAGCGACGAAATTGATCCTACATGGATCTTTATACTCTCCTTCCCTATCTTTTACGGCCTGATGGTAACTGATGTCGGATATGGCCTGGCATCCCTCCTGCTCGCCACCATAATAGCAAGGAAGACCGATCCTGAAGGGCTGATGTATAATGCTGCGAAGGTCTGGCAGCTTAACTCTTTCGCAGCAATCTTCTTCGGCCTGCTCTCCAACCAGTGGTTCGGCTTTCAGCTCAACCAGTATATTGCGCCTTTCCAGGGGTTTAACTGGCTCAAGGACACTCCGGCCCTGATAGCCATAACCGTCCTTTTCGGCGTGCTGCAGGTCACGCTCGGCTTGGCCATAGGCGTAATAAATTCCAGGAGCCATGGGCACAAAAAACTTGCAGCAGCAAGGTTTGCATCGATTCTCGTTGTCGTATTCGGCACAGTGGCCGTTGCAGGGGCTTTCTTCGGCGCTTTCAGTGCCATTATAACAGAGATCTCAGGCGCAATAGCGATAGTCTCGCTGCTTGCGACAGCGCTTCTAAGCGGAAGCGAGGCTACAGAGATAACAAACCTTATAACCCACCCGCTGAGCTACGCGCGAATAATGGGGTTCGGCCTCGGCAGCGTTATAATCGCATTCCTAATAGACATGGCATTCACTCCCCACCTTAGCAGCGGGCCCATAATCTTTGCGATTTATCTAATCATCTTTATATTATTGCACTTCCTTAATATGCTGTTATCGATATTCGAAGGAATCGTTCAGGGAGTAAGGCTTAACTTTGTCGAGTTCTTCACGAAATTTTACATAGGGAATGGAATCAAATTCAAGCCTTTTGGCTTTAAGAGGGTTTATACTAAAGAATAATCAAATTGGTGAATCATAATGGCAATAGACATGAACGCTGCAATAGCAGCAATCGGTGCAGGCGTCGCTATAGCTGGAGGAGCTATCGGTACTGGAGTAGCGCAGTCAGGAATCGGAAGCGCGGGCTTGGGCCTGATCGCTGAGAAAAAGGAGAACATGGGAATAGTGCTGTTGTTCTTCGTAATCCCTGAAACTCTCCTGATCTTCGGGTTTGTGATAGCGATACTGATAATGCTGCAGGCAGGCATAATATAATGGGTTGACTTATGCCATTGGAAACGCTCAGGAAGAGCATAACTAAAGAAGCCGAGGAGAAGTCTGCAGAGATAGTGAAGGAAGCGGAGAAGGAGGCTTCCAGAATAATCAGAGAGGCCGAGGAGCAGGCGAAGGAAATGAAGAGGGCAGCAGATGCCGAGGCCGAAAAAGAGGCCCAGCGGCTCAGGAAGGAAGGCGAGTCAGGCACTGAAATTGAAGCAAGCTCAATGCTCCTGGAAGCCAGGGACACCGCAACCGAGCGCGCCCTTCAGAAATCCCTCGGAAGGCTCAGGGACGAGCTCTCGAAAAAGACGATGAAGAAGGTTCTGGATCAGGGCATGAAGCAGTTTGCAGAGCTGGTGGGCAGCAGCTCCGCAATAGTGATAAAGACTGCGAAGCAGAATGCGGACATTGTAAAAGGCACGGGGCATAAAATAGAATACGCTGACATAGACGGCTTCATCATCTGTTCGCCTGACGGAAAGATTGCCCTGAATGCAACTGTCAGCAGCATAATAGAAGGCCAGGCAGAGAATGCAAGGCGGATTATAGGTGCTGAGCTCTTCGGAGAGAGGGCAAGCGAGCCGCGCAGCTCTGCGAAAGCCCCTGTCAGAGTCTCAAGGCCGAGGAAGGGCAGGATTTCTGCTGCGAAAAAAAGTAAAAGGAGATGATCTTTTGTTAGCCGGTTCTGCAGCTGCAAGACATTACGGTTACTCTAGTGCCAGAGTAAAGTCTATGGAGAGCCAGCTTATAGACAACAAGACAATGCAGGAAGTCATGAATGCGAAGGACATAAGCACCATTCTCTCGATACTTTTCCAGCGCGAGTTCAAAAAAGACATAGAGGAATTCGGAGGCCTTGAGATAAAGCACGAGCTTATTGATTTTGCGCTGAGCAAGAACCTCGCGAGGAGCGTTTCAAAGCTGGTCCAGATTTCCCCTACTACTGAGAGGAAGTGGATGCGTGCGATTGTAGGGAAGTGGGACCTTTACAACGCCAAGCTTGCGATAGAAGCCAGGGGAAACAAGCTTGGCTACGAGAGGATAGCCAGCCAGATTATTGACTACGGAATCTACAATGCGGTCGCTATAAAGGAGGTAATGCGGGAGGAATCGATAGAGGGAATGCTTGCCAAGCTGATGATAAACTCACCGTATGCTGATATTCTCAGGGACGGGGCAGAAGTATATAAAAAAGGGCATAATGTGCTGCTTGCAATAGCTGAGATAGACAAGAGCTACTACAAGATGCTTGGCAGTACAATAATGGGCCTCCGAGTGGTCCAGAATGAGGCTGCCCGCGTGGTCAAGATGGAGATAGACATGAAGAATATACTTTTTGCGATAAAGGCAAAGAGGTCGGGATTCAAGTTCCAGGAGATTGGCGCAAGCATGATAAGCAGCGGCAACATATCAGTAAGCGAAATAGAGCAGATGTACAATGGCTCGAAGGACATAGAATCATTTGTCTCGCAGATAAAGGCTTACGACTTGAAAACAGCACTTGATGTGTATAAGAATAACAAGGCAAAGCAGCTCCTAACGTTTGAGATAGGGCTTAAGAATGCGATATTCGAGAGGAGTACAAAACTGCTAAACCACAGCATACTCTCATTCGGAGCAATACTTGCCTATGCATATATGAAGGAAATAGAGATATACACGCTCAGGATAATAATAAATGGCAGGCTCTACGGGCTGAGCAGGGAGGAGATGCAGAGGCTGATTGTATGGAAGAACGAATAGACAAGGCGCTTAAGATCTCATACGTGGGCAACAACCTGCTTAACATAGGCTTTAAGATAGCCGGAGTGTCCGAGGCGTACGCAGCCATGGACACCCGCGAATCGGAAAGCAGGATTAAAACGCTGCTGGAGGACCCGGAAATAGGAATAATAATTATCACGTCCTCTGTAAGGAGAATGATAAAGGACAGGCGGCTTAGCGACGCAATAGTGACAAGCATAATGCCTCTTGTAGTGGAGGTGCCTGAGCCGGGTGAGAGCGCAGAGGAGGAGGACACGCTGCGCATGCTCATAATGCGCGCAATCGGGATTGACATAAGCAAGATGTTTAACAAATAAATTGGTGAATTCATGGGTATCATAGAGAAAATATCCGGGCCCCTTGTCGTAGCAGACGGGATGCTTGGAACAAGGATGTATGATGTAGTAAAGGTTGGCAACTTGGGCCTCATAGGAGAGATAATACAGCTGAAGGGCGACAAGGCTGTCCTGCAGGTTTATGAAGACACTACGGGCATAAGCCCCGGCGAGCCGGTCCAATCGACCAATACGCCCCTTACAGCGGAGCTTGGCCCTGGTGTCCTTGGCAATGTCTATGACGGAATCCAGAGGCCGCTTGAAGTTATCAGGGCCAAGACAGGCGCATTCATAGGCCGCGGGATTACAGCAGATGCACTGGACAAAAAGAAGAAATGGAAGTTTACGGCAGAGAATGCGGTAAAGAACGGAGCTGAGGTAAAGCCAGGTGAGATAATAGGGTACGTGCAGGAAACAGAGCATCTGAAGCATTACATAATGGTCCCCAATGGCATTGAAGGGAAGATCTCCGGGCTGAAGAGCGGAACCTTTACGGTTGAAGAAACAATAGCGAAGGTAGAGAAAGGCAGCAAGTCCACTGCGCTGACGCTGGCACAGAGAAGGCCTGTAAGGAGGTCATCGCCATTCAAGAGGAAGTTCAGGTCAGACGAGCCGCTGGTAACAGGCCAGAGGGTGCTTGATACCTTCTTCCCTGTGGCAAAAGGGGGAAACGCAGCAGTTCCCGGGCCTTTCGGCGCAGGAAAGACCGTAATCCAGCAGCAGATTGCAAAGTTTGCAGACGCAGATATAGTGGTATATGTAGGCTGCGGAGAGCGCGGCAACGAGATGACTGATGTGCTTGCTGAATTTCCCGAGTTGATTGACCCGAAGACAAAGAGGCCGCTCATGGAGCGGACAGTGCTGGTGGCCAATACCAGCAACATGCCGGTAGCGGCAAGGGAAGCCAGCATCTATACTGGCATAACAATAGCCGAGTACTTCAGGGACATGGGCTACAGCGTCGCGATAATGGCCGATTCAACCTCAAGATGGGCAGAGGCAATGAGGGAGATATCGGCGAGGCTCGAGGAGATGCCTGGAGAGGAAGGATATCCTGCCTATCTGCCGAAGAGGCTAGCAGAATATTATGAAAGAAGCGGAAAGGTCGAATCCCTGAATGGAAGAATGGGCTCTGTGACTATAATAGGGGCCGTCTCGCCCGCCGGCGGAGACCTTTCGGAGCCTGTTTCGCAGGGTACGCTCAGGGTGGTAAAGGCATTCTGGTCGCTGGACAAGGCCCTTGCCGATTCTAGGCACTTCCCATCAGTAAACTGGCTCAGCAGCTATTCGCTGTATCTGGATGCGCTTGATGGATGGTATGCAAAGAACATGGGCGAAGACTTTGTCAGGAACAGGCAGGCCGCAATGAAACTGCTTCAGAGGGAAGCCGAACTCAAGGATATAGTCCAGCTGGTGGGCGCAGATGCGCTGCCAGACAGCGAAAAGATAGTCCTTGAAATAGGGAAGATGATACGCGAGGCATTTTTGAGACAGAATGCCTACGATGAGATAGACACATACACGAGCCTGAAGAAGCAGGGGATAATGCTTGGTGCCATACTTCATTTCAAGGCCAGGGCAGAAGAAGCGCTGAGTGAGCAGATAGAGGCGGACAAGATAACCCAGATGAAGGTAAGGGAGGAAATATCAAGGCTAAAAGAAGTAAAGGAAGCTGAAATAGAGGGAGAGGAGAAGAAGGTCAGGGAGAAGATAGACGGGGAGTTCAAGGCCCTGCTCAAGGAGTATCAGGCAGCAGTTGAAGAAGAGAAAGGGGAGGTCGAGAAAGCGTGATATCATGAAATTCGAAATTGATTACAAGACAATAGAAAGCGTTGCCGGACCGCTTGTGGTCGTCGGCAAGATAAGGAACGCAAAATACAATGAAGTGGTTAGGATAAAGCTGCAAAATGGCGAGTCAAGACTGGGCCAGGTCCTGGAAACCAGCGACAAATACGCCGTAGTCCAGGTCTTCGGGCCTACTGACGGGATAAATGTAGACGCCACATCAGTAAGCTTTCTGGGAGAGACATTTATGGTTGGCGTAAGCGAGGAGATGCTCGGCCGCGTCTTCAACGGCCAGGGCAGGCCAAGGGATTCGGCAGCAGCCGTAACATCTGAAGACAAGAGGGATATAAACGGCTCTCCGATAAACCCCACCGCAAGGCAGAAGCCGAGCGACTTCCTTGAAACAGGCATATCTGCTATAGACGGCCTGGATACGCTTGTAAGGGGGCAGAAGCTGCCGATATTTTCTGCTTCAGGCTTGCCGCACAACCAGCTCACCGCGCAGATAACCAGGCAGGCCAACGTCAAGGACAGCAGCGAAGGCTTCGCAATTGTCTTTGCCGGCATAGGCATAACCTACGATGACGCAACATACTTCATAGATGAATTCAGGAAGACAGGGGCTCTCAAGAGAACAGTGGCGTTCATCAACCTTGCAGACGACCCGAGCATAGAGCGAATCCTTACACCAAGGCTAGCGCTTAGCACGGCAGAGTATCTTGCCTATGACCAGGGCATGCATGTCCTTGTCATACTAAATGACATGACTAATTACGCAGAGGCATTGAGGGAGCTCTCAAGCGCAAGGGAAGAGGTGCCTGGAAGAAGGGGGTACCCTGGGTACATGTATACGGACCTTGCAAGCATATACGAAAGGGCAGGAATAGTGAAGGGAAAGAAGGGCAGCATAACGCAGCTGAACGTTGTTACGATGCCGAGCGATGATGTGACGCATCCAATACCTGACCTTACCGGCTACATTACGGAGGGCCAGATATACCTGAGCAGGGACCTTGTCAACAAGGGCATTTATCCCCCAATCCAGCCGCTGGGTTCGCTCTCCAGGCTCATGAACAATGGAATAGGCCAGGGAAAGACAAGGGAAGACCACAGCAACGTCGCAAACCAGCTGTACAGCGCGTATGCATCTGCGCAGGATGCGAAGAGCCTGAGCGCAATAGTGGGCGCAGAGGCGCTGAGCGAGAGCGACAAGAGGTACCTCAAGTTCGGTGACGATTTCGAGGCACGTTTTATAGGCCAGGGCTTCTATGAGAGAAGGACTATAGAGGAGACGCTTGAGATAGGCTGGGAACTGCTCTCAATGCTCCCTGAAGGCGAGCTTACGAGGATCAAGAAGGAGTACCTGCAGAAATATTATGGCAAGGGAAGGGCGAAAAAATAATGGCCAGGCTGAATCCAACAAGAATAAACCTGATAAACCTCAAGAAAAGGGTAGCTGTGGCGAGGAAGGGCCACGGAATACTGAAGAGGAAGCGGGAGGTTCTGGTGCTGGAGTTCCTGAACATGCTGAGGCAGTCGAGCGGGAGCAGGGCCAAGCTGAATGCGCTTATCATCGAGTCGTATAAAATGGTCGAGATGGCATCTACATACGTGGGCAACTTCGAGCTAGAGAATGTTGCGCTGCACATGCAGAAGACCGCACCCGTGAGGATGCAGATAAAGAACGTAATGGGAGTTAAGATACCCAAGATAGAGCGACAGCAGTCGCAGGCGATGGAGACCTCGCTTCTTTTCTCCACCAGCTTAGCCGTTGATGACATAAGCGACACGTTTACAAAGGCAGTAGACTCGATAATAGAGGTAGCCCAGCGGGAGCAGGGACTAAGGCGCCTTGTGCTTGAGATAGACAAGACAAAGAGGAGGGTAAACGCGCTTGACTACAAGGTAATTCCCGGAATGCAGGCGCAGCAGCGCTACATACGCATGAGGCTGGAAGAGATAGACAGGGACACGTTCTCTGCGCTGAAGCACGTGAAGAAGAAGCTTGCCAGGAAAAAGGAGGAATGACTGCCCAATCTAAGAGAGGTAGCTGAATGATTTTCTGCGCACAGCTTAAATCTGTTCATAACTCTGTAATCTGTCTAAAAAGCGGTAGTTTATGAACAAGGCCGGAAATAGTGGAAGTGCCTGAATTATTCAACACAGCAGTTTTACCAATAATATTATAAATGCAGAACCACAATGAGGAATGCGCTCCTGAGTGTAATGGAGGCACAGGGAGTTTGCCGAACTGAGTAAATTGCCAATTTAAATCATTTAAATAAAAGGTCATGATACACAGAGCAATCTTTATATGGCTACATAATTAGATAATTATATAAATATAGCCATTATGTCCACAATATTTAAATATCTATATAATGTAGACATATTATGTCATTTATAGAGAAACAGAGACATGGAAAACATACATACTTCTACTTGGTTAAGAATATAAGGATAAGGCCAAATAAAGTAAAAAAACTCAGAGTTTGGCTAGGGAGAGAAATACCAAAGCAGAATGAACTGCAAAAATATCTTGTAGAGCTAGAAAAAAGGGCAATGGAGCAATATCGGGCCAGATGGC
>JAJZLT010000005.1 GCA_021803245.1 Microcaldota archaeon | reverse complement strand
GAACTACATAATCGGACAGATAAAAGGATACACCTCTCATCAACTAAGGGAAGAGTTTGCAGATTTGCGACTAAGACTTCCTACCCTATGGACAAGAAGTTATTTTGTTTCGACGCATGGACATATTTCAGATAAACTGATAGAAAAATACATCTCAGAACAAAAGGGAATGTAATGGAATTGACAAGAGCTTATAAATTCAGGATTTATCCTGATACAAAACGACAGTCAGAGATGGAATTGCAACTCACACTTTCAAAAGAATTCTACAACCTGCTTCTCGAAAAGTCAATAAAATCATACAAGGAAGGAAACAAGAAACTTTCAATGGCACATCTGAATAAGTTTGCAAAAGAGATAGAAAAGGACAGGAAATTCCTGCAAATATATTCTCAGACAAGATGTGAGATAAAATACCGTGTGCTGAAGGCGTATCAAAACTTCTTCAGAAGGGTAAAGGAAAAGAAATCAGGCAAAAGGATAAAAGTTGGCTTTCCACGTTTCAAATCAAAAGACAGATACTGCAGCATAACCTATCCGCAGGACAACGGCTCATTCGCAATTGTAAAGAAAAACAAAAAGCAAATGCTGAGGGTATCAAGAATAGGATGTATACAGATAAAGTTGCATAGAGGAATAGAAGGCAAAATAAAAACCCTTACAATAAAGAAAACAGGTAGGGAATATTTTGCAATATTTACTACAGTAATGGAAATAGAACCTCCAAAAGTTGAAAACACAAATCCTGTAGGAATAGACATGGGTCTCAATTCATTCATTGCATTATCCGATGGCACAAAAATAGAGAAACCTAAATTTGCAAAGAAAGCAGAGAAGCATATTGCAAGATGGCAGAGAATAATCGCAAAAAGGCACAAAGGCTCAAAGAGGAGAGAAAGTGCAAAGTTGAAACTACAAAAGAAATGGGAAGATGTTGCAAACCAGTCAAACGATTTCGCACATAAACTGTCAGATAAATTGGTAAATTCAAGATACACATCATTTGCAGTGGAAGACCTTCACATTCAGAACATGGTAAAGAATCACAATCTTGCACAGTCAATTTATGATGCTTCATGGAACAGGTTCATCCAAATGCTTTCATACAAGGCTGAAAGTGCTGGTATGAAGGTAATAAAGGTAGATGCAAGAAACACGTCAAAGGAATGCAGCAATTGTGGCAACATCCAGGATATGCCGCTATCAATCAGAGAATACATCTGCAGCAGATGCGACATGCAGATGGACAGGGACATAAACGCATCAATAAACATATTGCACAAAGCAACTACCCTCGGACAGAGGGAAAGTCACGCTCAGGTAGATATGGCCTCTGCGATTCAACAGGAATCGAAAAGCCGCATCGAAGAACTGAGAACCAATAAAACACATCCTTTGCAGAATGCGGTGATTGCATGACGCAAAGGAAGCCCACGCCGTTCACGGGTGGGAGGATGTCACGGTATATCTGATGAGATCTTATTACTCTGTCTTTGGTCATATTTTAGGGTTCAATCCGCCGCATAAAATAATGTTCAAGCAAAAATTCGGCATCACATTATAGCAAAAGTATCTATAGGACGTGCTATATTATATATTCTTTTGCCCCCCATAAGTCATTACTTTGAAATAAACAAGAGCCAGTGAGAATGATGGAAGACAAAATAAAAGTATGTATAATACTGGGAAGCGTAAGAAATAACCGATTCGGAGAGAAGCCCGCGAAGTGGATAACTGACGAGATAAAGAATTGGGACGGGATCGAAGCAGCCTTTGTGGATCTTAAAGATTACCCAATGCCGCTCTTCGATTCGGAAATTTCACCTTCGATGCTAGGAAAGAAATATCAGAACGATGTGGTGCAGAAATGGTCTTCCAAAATCGACTGGGCCGATGCATTCATAATAGTCTCTCCTGAGTACAACCACGGCTATTCAAGCGCACTTAAAAATGCCATGGACTGGCTGTCTCCCGAGTGGTCCAGAAAAGCTGTTGGATTTGTGAGCTACGGGAGCGCAGGAGGGGCAAGAAATATAGAACAGCTCCGTGAAGTGGCCATAGAATTAAACATGGTGCCTATACGCAAGTCGATACATATCAGCTGGGATTTTATAATGAAGGCACATGGCAATAAAGATATTCCAAGCGCAGAGCTTTTCGCACCTCTGAGAAAAGGCATGGGGCCTGACCATCTGGCAGATTTTGTAAATGACCTGATCTGGATGGCGAGAGCATTAAAAACAGCCAGGGATAAGAATCAATGACGCTACAAATAAAGCTCAGTTAAAAGGATAATGTCCAAAACAGCTATCCCTTTGCTTTCCAATAAGCGTCATCGAAAGCCTGGTTTACTATATCTATCAGTTCATTCAATTCAGAAAACTTTTCAAAGTATATAATGACTGAGAAGGTATTTGTCGAGCCTAACTTGGAAGAGTGGCGTATCTCGGGCGACTTTAGCTTGAGTTTGGAAAACCCTTTGGAGAGCTCCTCTGCCGCTATCGCTTTGATTTTAGAGCCAGGAACGTCTGCGTTTACCGTCACTAGCTTGACATACCTGAGCCCATCAGAAGACTTTAACTTTGTCCACAATATGTTGCCCAGAAGATTTGAATTAGGCATAAGCATTGTATTTCCATACTGGTTTACTAAAGTTGTCCATAGCATGCCAATTTTCGACACGGTACAGGAGATCTCGCCCCATACGAGCGGATTTATTGCCCCCCATGCACCCGTATTAATTGTCACTACGTCTCCTACCTTGAGCACCCTGGTGGATGAAACAAAGAAACCGGAAAGTATATTGGTAGCTATGGTCTGTACTGCCAGGCCCAAGACCACGCCCCCTATAGCACCGCCAGCCAAAGCAGATGCAGGGCTAACGCCAAATGAGACTAATATAAGAGCTATGGCTACAACATAAAATATTATCTTTAATATCGTATCTATCGCTTCCAATCCTCCTGCTCCGGTTCTCTGGAAGAAAGTGCGTGCTACAAGGAACACGCTTATTCTGTATGCTGCGTAAGCGCCTATAAGAAGGAGCAATGAATTTACCGCTTTGAGTATGTAAAGCTTGTAAGGTACTGAGCTCAGCACTCCGTAATTGAGTTGGTATATCAAATTAATAACAAGCGCACCAAGTGCAATCAGCACTAAAAGTGCAATTATGACTCCGCGAAGCAGGTTTCTCTTCACAGGCATGTTATCCTGGTTTGTTGCCATATAATACTATTGCAAAAGGGTTCTTTAAAGCTTAACTATTTCAATAATCTGTATTTTAAGGTATGCTTATTTCCTGAAGCCTCTGATGATTCCGGTATCCAAATTGTTCTGTGCCTTCGATCTTTATATCGGATAAGGGATTACTACAAAGGCTATATTTCCTGTTTTTCGGCAAACCTATTGGGATTCTTGATGCAACTGTCTTGAATTTTGACGATGGTGGCCTTATATAAATATCAAGTTCCTAAAAATAAACGTCTTACCTATAATAATAAATATTTATCCGGATCTAAGTGGCTCAGGCCATGAAAAATGGAAAACTTAATAGGTACTTTATTAGTAGCAGGCAGATTTAAACAGTCTATGGTACAGTATAAACTCTTTTTTACTGAAAACAGATTGATTGCTATTGAAACTGGGCCGACTCCGTCTAAGGTTGGCGGATATCCTGTATTAAGTGCCAGAGCAGGTCTAGCTAAAGGATTAGCACAAGGCGCCGAAGATGCAAAAATAATGAACCTGTGGGAAGATATTGTTATAGACACCAACAAATCCAACAAATCGCTAGTGTCTTACCAAGAAAAACTGTCTAACGATATGCTTAATTTACCAAGTATAAGCATGCCTTATGATAAAGTCAGTGCTGTAACTCTGAAAAAAGCTTCAAGGGACGGGATTGATCCAAACAAAACACAATATATAATGGCATTCACTATGGGCCTATTCTCTTCCGAATCATTCTTCATACCGGGAGCGACCTTAGATGATGTAATGGCACTGCTTAAAAAAAAACACCTTTAGGGAGCAAACTTAAATGAAATTTAGCCGTGAGACTAAAGCGTTAATCCTTATAATAAGTTTATAAAATATGGAAAGGTATTCAGTGCAGGAATCCATATTAATGACACTGAGATAACAGAGCAGGAGTTATTTAAAATAGACGAACAACTCGGTCTCAAATCGACCCTGTAGCAACAATTTTGAACGGTCACGACCCCACAGAAAGCCTTTTATTTTGCATAGTAAAGGATAAATCCGATGCAGATGCGCAATACTGTGGCTGATAAAATTTTTGCTTACGCAGAAAAAATAGGCCGAGAACGAATAAGCGCTACTGACTCCGATGAACTGAAGAAGAGGATAGCAGATTCTTTCTTCGTCGCTTATGGTGCAAGAAATTCGCCTCCTGTAAAAATAGCAAAATCTGCTTTACTGCCCAGCAGCAGTAAGCACAATGCGCATCTCTATTTCTCAGGAGAAGACGCTTCGGCTGAGACTGCCTCCTTTATAAATGGCACAATGACGAGATATCTCGACTACAATGACACCTATCTTTCAAAAGAAGATGCCCACCCATCCGACAACATACCTCCTATAATTGCATATGCTGAAGCCATGTGTATGAAAGGAAAGCACATTATAAATGCACTAATGGTGGCGTACCAGGTCCAATGCGCGTTGTGCGATGCAGCATCACTAAGGGACCATGGGTGGGATCAGGTAACTTATCTTTCTGTATCTTCAGCTGCGGGAATTGCAGCACTAATCGGACTAGACAGAGAAAAGTTTACGCATGCGATCAATCTTTCCTTAAGCAACAACATATGCCTACGCCAGACAAGGGCCGGCGAGCTGAGTATGTGGAAAGGCTGTACTGCAGGCAATGCTACCAGAAACGGCCTTTTTGCCGCAGTCCTTGCAGGCAAAGGCCTCACAGGCCCTTCGCCAATATTTGAGGGAGAGATGGGTTTTTTCAAGCAGGTCTCTGGCAAATTCACCATAAATCTTGATAGGGACAGGATAATACGGACGATGATAAAAGGCTATCCTGTTGAGTATAGAGCCACAAGCGCAGTTGACGCGGCCATAAAGCTCAGGCAAAGCATAGACGCATCAAGCATAAAGAAGATTGTAGTGGAAACATTCTCTTCAGCGCTCAGAATAATAATCAAGGATCCACAGAAACTTAAACCTAAGACAAAAGAAACTGCGGATCATAGCATGCCGTATATAATTGCTTATACCCTGCTTTACGGCTCTCCTACCATTGACTCGTACAGTAAAAAGTATTTATCTGACCGAAGGCTACTTGGCCTGATACGCAAAATGAGTTTTATAGAGTCAGTCAATTACAACAATATATATCCATCGTACCTTCCAGTAAAGATCACGCTTTATACCCGGAGCAAGAAATTAAGTTCGGAGGTTATGGTGCCAAAAGGGCATTTCAGGTATCCTTATTCCTGGGACGATCTGCAGAGTAAAGGAATGGCAATAATTAAAAACGAAGACTCTGTCAAGAGCATTATAAATACAGTAAAAAGCATGGATGAGAGAGATGTCTCTGAGCTGCTTGAGGTGATGAAAGATGTCGATTCTTAGAGACAATGTAAACGGCGGAGCAGCTGAGCTGAGGAGGCTTATAAAGAAGTCAGTTGTGACTGTACCGGGTGTCTTTAACGGAATTTCGGCGCTTCTAGCACAGGATGCAGGATTCATGGCCCTTTATCTATCCGGTTCAGGCGTGGCCGGCAAGGCAGGCCTCCCAGACCTCGGAATAACGACTCTTACCGAGATCGCAGAGGAAGCCAGAAAGATTGTTGCCGTTTCGAGGCTGCCTCTGATTGTCGATATAGACACTGGATTTGGTGAGACACTTAATGTAATAAGGGCGGTACGGACCCTTGAGTCTGCCGGAGTTGCCGCAGTGCATATAGAAGACCAGGAAATACCTAAGAAATGCGGGCATCTTTCCGGGAAGAGGATTGTTGCTGAGGAAGAGATGGTAAGGAAGCTTCGCGCTGCAGCAAGCGCGAAAAGAAGCGACGATTTCATTATAATTGCAAGAACCGATGCACGGGCTGTAGAAGGGCTAGATGCTTCAATCGAGAGGGCAAAGGGCTATATCGAGGCAGGAGCCGACGCAATATTTCCTGAGGCCATGGAGAGCAGGGCAGAATTCGCTTTCTTTGCAAAAAAAGTCAAGACGCTCCTTGTTGCCAACATGACGGAATTCGGAAAGAGCCCGTTACTGAATGCTGCTGAGCTTGGCAAGATGGGCTATAAGATAGTCCTCTTTCCTCTTACCGGATTTAGAGCATCCTTGCTTTCTATGAAAGAGGCGTATTCCCAGCTTTGTAGAGAGGGCACTCAAAAGCATATGATGGATAAGCTGATGACAAGGGAAGAGTTTTACAACATAATAAGCTACAAAGAGTATGAGGATGAGGACAATGATTTTCACGACGCATGAATAGTGATATAATGGAATTTGAAGAAGTAAAGAAAGGCCTCGCCGGGGTAATAGTCGATGATACGGCAATAGCTTCTACTGATAGCAGTGGTACTCTTATCTATAGAGGTTATGTCGCAGAAGAGCTTGCAGAAAGGTCTACCTTCGAGGAAGTTGCCCATCTTGTAGTCTATGGTCACCTGCCAAATAAAAAAGAGCGTCTTAAATTTTCTAACCTGCTAAGCAGGAATTCAAGAGTGGCGCCGAATATTGATAAGATAATGGGCCTGCTGCCACGCAATGCGCCTGCTATAGATGTGCTCAGGAGCATAGTTTCCATGATGCCGCTGAATGAGAATGAAGACGATGGGAAGCTGCTCGAAATTGCGGCAAAGATGCCAAGAATAATGTCTGACTGGCACAGGCTATCAAAAGGAAGTTTGCCGCTAAGAAGCACAGATGGCACATATGCTGAGCGGTTCTACTATCTGCTTACCGGAAGCAAGAACAAATCTGATGCAAGGCTTCTAGAGGAACTGCTTATACTTTACATGGAGCATGAGTTCAATGCCTCAACATTCACGCTCAGGGTTGCTGCGTCTACCCTTACCGATCCCCAGGCAGCAATGACCGCTGCGCTTGCAGCAATCAAGGGACCGCTGCATGGCGGAGCGAATGCAGAGATTTTAGATTACCTTCTGCAAATGAAATCAACTTCCGAGGCAAGGAGGTATGTGGATGCCAAACTCCGCAAGAAGGAGAAGATAATGGGTTTCGGCCATAGAATCTACAAAAATAAGGATCCCCGTGCGCAGTACCTTAAGGAAAGGCTCAGGGTATTTGCAGCGGCCAAAGGAGCAGAAAAACTGTACGATATTGCCACCGCCATAGAAGATGAGATGTGGAAAATGAAAAATATACCTGCAAATATGGATTTTTACGCTGCAATATGCCTGTACCTGATGGGAATAGACTCCTCTTTCAATACCCCTATATTCGCTGCGTCAAGAAGCTTCGGGTGGACAGCCCATTACCTTGAGCAGGTTTCAAACAACAAGCTAATACGGCCTAGCTCCAGGTATATAGGCCCGGTAGGGATGCACTTATAATTACGATCTCTTGCAGAAACATCTTTAGTATGCCGGCCTATAAATCCAATGCATCATAATCCCTAGTTTTAAGCCAGAAACTCTTATTGCTTATATGCTATTGTATAAGTAGAAACCTTCTCCTGACTTCCTTCCCAGCTTGCCCTGCGATATAAGGTCATTAAGCATTCCAGAAGGCTTGAATTTGGGATCTCCAGTCTCATTGTATATTGATTCCATTATCTCCCTGCAGATATCCAATCCTATATAGTCTGCTAGTTCGAGAGGTCCCATGGGATGATTAAGCCCTAACTTTGCTATAGTATCTATGCCTTCCTTAGTTGCAACACCCCTCTCAAGAAGCATTATCGCCTCATTAAGCAGCGGCATCAGTATGCTGTTTGCAACAAATCCTGGATAATCCTTTACCCTGACCGGAGTCTTCCCGCATCTGCCTATAAGTTCCATTGCTATTTTTTCTGTTTCATCGGATGTGTGGCTGCCGATTATTACCTCGACAGGCTTCATTACCGTAACCGGGTTGAAGAAGTGCAAGCCTATAAATTTGTCGGGCCTATTAACGAATGCAGAGAGTTTGCTTATTGGTATTGAAGATGTATTTGTAGCCAGCACCGCATCCCCTATCTCCTCCTCTGCGAGCCTGAAGACCTCAGCCTTGGCTTCCTGTATCTCTGGAACAGCCTCTATTACTACTACCGATCCGGCGCCATCAGTATAATCCGAAGAGAGCCTGAGCCTGGCAATTGCGGAATCTTTGTCCTTCTGAGAAAGCTTTCCTTTGGCCATTGCCTTCTCCATCCTGGAGTTTATTTTGTCAAGACCTTTCTTCAATGATTCCTTGCTTCTGCCTATAAGCACCACTTCAAAGCCAGCTGCAAGGAAAGCCTGCGCTATTCCAGTGCCCATAGTGCCTGGTCCAACAACTGTTATCTTCTCTGCCATTCAACCAACTCTGCTAATTACCATTGAAGACGAGCCCCCTCCCCCATGGCATAGGGAAACAATGCCCAATTCATTCTTCCTGTCTTTCAGTGCGTGAACAAGAGTGGCTACCAGTATCGCCCCAGACGCACCTATCGGATGCCCGAGTGCTATGGCGCCCCCATTTACATTTAACTTGCTCATGTCTATACCCATTTCCTTGACAACTCCGAGAGTCTGAACGCAGAAAGCTTCATTTATCTCTATTATGTCCATCTCATCAAGTTTATGTCCTGACTTGGCCATAGCATTGTTCATCGAATCTATCGGCGAGAGACCATACCAGTTCGGGTCTATGCCCGAGTCTGCATATGCTTCTATTTTCGCCATAGGCCTGAATCCATGCTCACTCACGGCTTTTTCCGATGCTATTATTGAAAATGCAGCACCATCGCTAAGCTGCGATGAGTTGCCTGCAGTTACCGTGCCACCTTCCATAAAAGCAGGCTTGAGCTGCGAAAGCTTCTGCAGTGAGGTGTCTCTTCGTATGCCTTCGTCCTGTGAGAAGACACTGCCATCGCCTAGCGTTATTGGCACTATCTCTTCGGCAAATTTTCCTGAGTCCGTAGCAGCAATAGCCTTCATATGGCTCCGATATGCAAATTCATCCTGCTCTTCCCTTGTTATTTTGTCCTTAACCCCGATGGCTTCTGCTATTGTTCCCATGTGCAGGTCAGCGTAGCAATCCCAGAGCCCGGTATTTATCATTTCATCAATAAGCGAGTACTCAGTGTTTGTCCTTGCCGCATAATCATAAAGCTCATTTAATCCTATGTTCCCAAATTTCCTGAACTTCCTCGCCCCGGTTACGGTATGCGGTGCAGTTGTCATGCTCTCCATGCCTCCTGCCAGTACGATGTCTGCATTTTCATTCTCTATTGCCTGCGCTGCCAGAGCAATAGCCTTCAATCCTGATGCGCAGACCATGTTTATGTTCAATGTGGGTACGCTTTTCTGCAGCCCGGAATGCATTACTACCTGCTTTGCAGGATTCTGCCCAAGTCCAGCTGAGAGCACATTTCCAACTATAGCTTCATCGACAAGCTTCTTATCTACTGTGCCGAGCATTTCAAAAGTCCCTTTTACTACCTCTGCAGCTATCCCTACAGCTGAAAATCCGGATAACTTCCCCATAAATTTTCCTATCGGGCTTCTAAACGCTCCGATTATATACGCCGTTCCCATATTTATCATCTAAAAATCCGCTTTCCTGCGCCCAAGGAACGCATTTATGCCGTTCTTTCCCTCCCTGCTTGTTACTGATTCTATAAATGCCCGTTTCTCATGCCTATAATCAACGGCATAAGCCGAATCAATTGCATGCTTGGCAAGTGCTACTGCATGAGGACCGCATTCATTGATACTTCTGCATATCTGCATTGTAGAATCTATAAGCATGTTTTTCTTGAACACCCCGTTGATCAAGCCGATTCGCAGAGCCTCCTCAGCGCCAAGCGTCTCCCCTAAAAGTATCATTTCCTTGGCCTTTCCAATACTGACTATTCCTGCAAGAGAGTAAGTCGCCCCTCCTCCAGGCACGATTCCAAGCTTTACCTCGGGCTGGCCAAAGACAGCATCTTCAGAAGCGAAGCGCATGTCACACGCCAATGCAAGCTCATTCCCTCCTCCCAGGCAGTAGCCATTTATGGCAGCTACAACCAGCTTTTTTGATTCCAGTATTGTATTGCGCATCTTGTAAAATATGTCAAAGAATTTTTCAGCATCAGCTTTTTTAGAAATTCCCGCAAGATAACCTATGTCTGCGCCTGCGCAGAATGCCCTATTGCCTGCCCCTGTGATTAATATGCTTCTGCAGGCTTTATTTGATGAAGCCTTGCGCACACATTCGGTGATCTCCATTATTGTTTCTGAATTTAGCGCGTTCTGCTTCTCTGGCCTGTTTATTGTAATCTTGGAAATCTTTCCCTCACTAAATATCAGGTTATCCATAAAACCACCTAATATGCTTCATACTCCTTACCTAGTAAATCAACAGCGATCTTAAGGTCCTGTATCTCATCAGTGCCCTCATATATCCTCGCAACCCTGCTGTCGCAGAAGAGCTGGCCTACCGGAGAAAGAAGCGAATATCCAAATCCGCCGTGCACCTGTACTGCCCTGTCTGCCGATTCGAATGCGAGCCTTGAAGCTATCCTCTTTGCAAGCGCTGACTTGATGTCAGCACTTTTAAGTGCAGTCCTGTTTCCATAGTCCTTTTTATACTCTTCAGTTACCACTGCGGCGTCGTACACTGGCCATCTCGCCATCTCAAGATTCTGCCTAATGGCTGCAATGTGCTGCTGTATGAGCTGGTGCTTGCCTATCTCCTTTCCGTGCTGAATTCTCTCCCTCGCCCTCGATACAGATGCCTTC
>JAJZLT010000026.1 GCA_021803245.1 Microcaldota archaeon | reverse complement strand
GGTTTGTATACGAAATAAACGGCGCAGGGGTAGGAAGCACGGTCAGTATAAAACTCTTGATGGACCTTGAGGGTGCAGAAGAGGGCAAATCAAGGATAATGTGGAACGCGGAAGCTCAGATAAGCGGGCTTGTAAGCGGCATCAGCGAAAGCGTAATAAAGAAAATCAGCGAAGAGAAGATAAAGGAGATAATCTCAAACGCCAAGCATAAGCTTGAGGGCAGCAAGAAGGAATAAGCAATGGAAGAGATATTCGCAAAATCGATAGAGGACCTCGGGCATGTCCACAAGTTTACTGAGAAAGAGCTCTCGATACTAGAGAATGCGGACAAGGCAGCAGAAGAGATTGCCGAGACAGAGTTTGAACACTATATAAAACACGAAGTGAATCTTGATGCACCAAAAACTGCGAAGAAATACGGCCTTCTTGGGATACCAATAAAGGAAGAGTATGGCGGCAGCGGTTCGACTCATCTAATCGCAGTACTGGCAAAAGAGCGTCTTGGTCAGCTAGGGATGAGCTTCTCAAGTTTCTACAATGTCCAGGTATTCCTCGCATCTCTTACAATACAGAGATGGGGCACAGAGGAACAGAAGAAGAAGTATCTGAATAAGGCACTAAACAATGATATAGTCCTCGCCTTCGGCCTCACAGAGCCTGAGGCAGGCAGCGACCCTGCCTCGATGAAGACCACCTATGCCAAGGAGGGATCCGAGTATGTCCTCAACGGCACGAAGTACCTGATAACAAACGGCTCGATAGCGGACCACATAATCATATTCGCCAGAAATTCAGAAAATCAAAAGCAGATAAGCGCAATAATGGTCGATACAAAATCAAAAGGGGTAAACCGGATGCAGTTAAAGGAAAAGATAGGGCTCTTCACATCAGACACTGGCATGATAGAACTTGAGAACGTCAGGGTTCCAGATTCAGGGCTCGTCGGCGAAGAGGGCAAAGGGATGCATGTCGCCTATTCGGCGCTCCTTAACGGCCGTCTGGGAGTTGCTTCCGGATGCATAGGCGTAATAGAGGGTTCGCTAAAGGCTGCAGTCTCGAGGGCGCAGGAGAGGGTGCAGCACGGAAAGCTTATAGGAAAACATCAGCTCATACAGCGCCATATAGCCGAGATCCGCGAGAACCTCGAGATGGCGCGATGGCCTGTTTATATGGCTGCCATGCAGCGCGCTGAATACGAAAAGGACCCTAATAATAAAGCCCTTATAGAAGAAGCCGAGCTCCGCACGGCCCTCGCGAAGAAGATCGCATCAAGGCTCGCATTCGAGTCCGCAGACAGGGCGGTGCAGGTCTACGGCGGCTTCGGATACTCGCTCCTTGCACCGGTAGGCGCGCTATTCTGCGACAGCAGGGTCTCGCGCATATACGAAGGAACGGACGAGATACTCGAGCTTAAGATCGCCGAGGAGGTTCTCGGGAAGGATTTTGAGGCTTTCAGCTGAGATGGGAAAATGGCGATAAGAGCTTATCTGAAAAAGATGCCTAAGATAGACAGGACCGCGTATGTAGAGAAAAGTGCAGAGATAATAGGGGACGTGCGCATAGGGAAAAACAGCAGCATATGGAATTGCGCAGTGCTCAGAGGCGATATGCATTACATAAAGATAGGGGATAATACGAGCGTGCAGGACAACTCTGTCCTACACGGAACGGCTACAAAATTCCCTACGATAGTCGGCAACAACGTATCTATAGGTCACAATGCCATAGTACACGGATGCGTTATAGGGAATAACTGCCTGATAGGAATGGGATCTATAATACTCGAGGGTGCGGAGATAGGCGACTGGTGCATAATAGGCGCAGGCGCAGTCGTCACAGAAGGCAAAAAGATACCGGACGGCAGCATTGTGCTGGGGATTCCCGGAAAGCTTGTTGCAAAAGTTACTGCAAGGCACAGGGAGCGCATAACCAGAAACTGGAAGGCATATGTAAGGCTTAAGGATACATATATGAGGGGTGTATGAGTGGGGGCAATGGAGCGCCTTGTTGAGAAGGCGGTAGAGTCACGAACCTCCAAGTTTGTGGAGACAGTAAGGGCGGGATGGAACAGCTACAGCTTTGTCTTCTACATAGGCGGAGTATCCGCAATACTTGGCAGCCTTTTCGGAGTGGCAGGATGGCTGTCCATAATAATAACGCTCGCATTCTTCTATTATGCTGGAAAGTTCAAGATGAGATACGAAGAAGCAAAGGCGCACAGAGCAAAGCTGAGGAAGAAGTCAAAAAACAAGGCGCGCAAGGCTTAGGGGCCGTACCGGTGGATAGAGATGAAGGAATTCATGATAAGAGACATAAAGTTCGGGGATTTTGAGGATCTAATAGATACTTATTACTCATACTATGCCGAGATCAAGGAAAACCCCGAATTGGGAATCACGCTATTCAGGAAGATGCCAAGCCTTGGCAGCGAAGTCGATTGGTTCAGGGATCTGTACAAGGAGAAGCTGAATGGAAATAGGATAGCAGTAGTGGCAGAGGCAGATGGGAAAGTCATAGGCATCTGCGAGATAGCCCGAAATAGGCCAGGAAGTGAGGTAGACCATATAGGCAGGCTTGGCATAGCGATTCGCAGAGAGTATAGATCTAAAGGAGCAGGAAAGATGCTTATGGAAGAAGCGCTGAGGCAGTCAAAGGGAAAATTTGAACAGATAATACTTGAGGTATTCGAGGGCAACACGGCTGCGATCAAGCTCTACGAGAAGATGGGCTTTAGGGAATACGGATCCCTAAAGAATGCAATAAAGCGCAGCGGAAAATATATTGGGCATAAGCTCATGTATCTGGAGATGGGCAAGGCTAAGGAATAAATTTCTAAAGAGCGTATAAATGCTTGTGATTTCATGGCTAAATTGACTCAGAAGGCGAAAGACCTTATAGACGGAAAGAACTTTGCCAATGTTGCTACACTGATGCCTGACGGATCCCCGCAGATATCAACAACCTGGGTTGACCGTGATGGCGATAAGGTAATAATAAACACAACTGAAGGGAGGGTCAAGACAAGAAACATAAAGCATGACCCGCGCATAGCTATAAGCGTATTCAAGAATGACGACCCATACGACGCAGTTTTTATCCGCGGGAAGGTGCTAGAAATAAAGAAGGAGGGCGCAGAGGAACACATAGACAAGCTCGCGCACAAGTACATAGGCATGAACTACAGGGAACATGGAGATAGGGTAATGTTCATCATCGACCCTGAGCACATATTCGCTACAAAGGGCTGACAGACTAACCTGCAGCTTGCGAAGCGAAGCTCTCTGCCATGCTCTGGTTAACGCTATAGCCATGGTTGGAGATCATGCTTACCAGCACCGCAGAGTTGCCCTTCCAACCTACTACCGCCTGGAAGGTTCCTGTGCTGTTTTCCAGAAGCTCATAGGTATAGTTAAATCCACCTACGGATCCAGATTGCGTTGTCGTATTGTAAGCCTGTTCTATCGATGAAGCCATCGAGCTGTATAACCCAGACGCATTGCCGGATTTCATCACTATGAATTCAACAGACTGATTAGAGGTTCCATTTCCTCCAAGAGCTACGCTTACCCACCCTTCGCTTACATTGCCCGATGCGAGAGGGGTTATATCCTCTATCAGCGTAGCATTTACCGGAGATGAATAATTGAAGAGGTCATTGGTGTAATACCCTGACAAAGGCCCTATAAGAATCTGCGCTTCCGCAGGGCTCATGTAAACAGGTGTACCGTTCAGCGACCCTCCAAGCGGTCTCGCGCTCGGCGCACCCCCGCTCCCCGTAATAGTTATTAAGATCGCAAACAGTGCGAGTACCGCTATGGCTATTACGGCTATCACTAACGCCTTCGTACCGATGCGTCCGGCAAACAAACCTTTTTTATTCTGCACATCTCCGTCTGTGCTCTCAGGAGCAGGATCATTATCTTTTTTTGGCATTGCAATCACCGATACTACGGATTAAAAGCTTAATAAGACGTGGCAAAATATTAGGTTTCGCAGAATTAATTACAGGGAGCGGAGCGCATCTATCGGTTGCATGCGCGAAGCCCTCCATGCAGGATAAATCCCTGCTATTACACTGACAGCTACAGCTGCGAAGAGTGCTTCAGCGATAGCTGCAGGGGTTATCAATGGGGTAAAAGAAAAAGAGCTAGAAGAAGAGCCGGAGGTGCTCCCGCCGCCTCCTGCAAAGCCTCCACCACCTCTGAACGATGCACTTCCGCTTCCTCCTGAGCTAGCTGCAGGGGAGTGCGATCCTGATGCTGCCCCCGCCAGCGCGTAAGATACGCCTGCACCTACAATTATGCCTATAATTCCGCCAACAAGCCCTATGAGCATAGCCTGGACGATGAATATGGAGAGGATGTCCCTGCTCTTAAATCCAACCGATTTCATTATCCCTATCTCGCGCGTGCGCTCCATTACTGCCATGAGCATCACATTCATTATCCCTATTGCGGCTACCATAAGAGATATCCCTGCAACTATCGCGAAGAGGGTCGTTATCGCCCCTATGATCGATGAGGCTGTCGCTGCTATCTGCTGAACATTCAAAATCCTCACATTGTTTCCGTATACTTGCGAGATAAGGTTAGAGAGTGGTGTGACGCTGCTCTCGTTCTTTGCCTTTACCATTATGACATTGAAGGAATCTGTATGAAGGAGCAACTGTGCAGCAGGAAGGGACATGACTACAAGGTCAGCAGGCACGAGAGGCGAGCTTGCCACGTTTATTATGCCGCTTGTAGATACCAGCGTGCTTCCTGCATTTCTCCCTTCCTGCAATTTTAGGGTAACAGGCGTCCCTGTGAATATGCTCTGCTTCCCTCCTGAAGAAGCGGGGAAAGCCAGGCTTTTGCTGAAGAGGGCATCAGGCGATGCAGTATCCGGATACATGCTGCCTTGGTATATGGATACATTCTCTCCAAGCAGCGTACCGAGATTCTCAGGAGATATGCCCTCTATGGTCGCCGATACATTCTCGCTTCCGGCAACGACTGTGCCTGTGCCTTGCAGGATGGGTATGACAGAGCTTACATTAGGGAACGTGGAGAGCAGGGCTGTGTCATAATAAGTAAATCCTGCAGGGCGAGCAGAGGAGACAATTATAGATGTCGGCCCAAGCTCGGCGAGCGATGCCTGTATGCTTGCGCCAATTCCAGCGGTCAGCGAAGTCAGGGCTATTATGGATGCAACCCCTATCATCACCATTATTATTGTCAGCGCTGTCCTGACCTTCTTCTCTCCAAGGTCGTTGTAACCAAGCCAAAAGATGTCCTTTGCATTCATCTGCTACGCCTTGAGCTTCGGAGAACTTTCCTCTGCCTGTAGTACATTATAGCAAGAATTATAACCAGGGCAAGGAGCACCAGTGTGAACAAGCCTCCCCCTCCACCAGTGCGTGCATGGACAAACTGCGTATAATTTGCTGCGCTATAGGCAACGCTTACGGAGGTGTTTGCCCATATTGTCATGTTCTGCCTCAGGTTATTCATGTAATTAAGGCGTATAGGTATCACATAAGTTCCAGGCTTGACAGAATTTGAAGCAAATAGCGAGACTGTTACAGGAGTCTGCCCTCCAGGAGTAATGCTCCCTACAAAGACTGTATTTGCCCCGAAATTAGAGAATCCGCTAGGTGGAATGGGGGTAGCTTCAAGGGATGATGCACTCGCGGTTCCAGTGTTTGTAAGAACAAATGATACCGAGAATATTCCGTTCGGGGAAGGACTGGTAGGGGAGGTTGCGAATTCTGATGGACTGATCGCAATGAGGCCGCTGGAAAGTACTGCAAGATTGTCATATATCTGATTTACTCTGGTTCCATTGTAGAATATCAGGGATAAGTTCAGTGGCACAGACTGGTCAGACTCGTTCCCTGCTACGTAAACCTCCTCGTTTATCTTCATCTTAGAATCTGGATTAATAGCAGGTATCTGCACAGGCTGCTTGCTCAGTACCGCGCCGTCCTGCGTAGGCAACGATATCCTAAGCGAGATATTATTCAGCGCACTGCTTCCAGAGTTGGTTAAATTAACCGTTATATTCTGTATCACGCCTGAGGTAAGAACCTGCGGAGATACATTAACCGATAATGGAGTCGAGCATGTCTTTGTGGTAAAGGTAATGTTCCTTATCTCAGAATCGGAATAAGTATCAGAATCATAGTAATAGCCTATCCCTATTTCCGAGAATAAGAAATCAGAAGCATTCCCTGAGACAAATACAGGCACATCACGCGTAGCCGTTGTGTTGGGATTTATGGCCCCGAATACGACTGTCCCGTTGCCATAAGGATATACGCCGCGCGTATTGACAAACCCTACTGACACGTCTTGCATCGTGGGGTTCTGGCCTATGAAGCTTACATTTGTATCATACACCGGCTTCACATTTGCCTTGTTTGTAACGCTTATCGGTATTTCATTTATCTGGCCTCTGCATACCGTAGTCACAGCTGAGGTTATGTAAAAATTCGGCGGAGGCGGTATCGGACTCGGCCCGCTAAGGCCGGATGCGAATGACATCTGCACAACTACTGAAAGAATAACTGCCAAATATACTATATTCTTCATTTACACCATCTTAGTATCAAGCATAGCCAATTGTGTAATCGGATGCGCTGCAATTCATCTACGCCATTTTAAGATTACATATGCAAACGATGGCGCAGAATCCACACTTACCAATAACCATCAGCACACATCCTTTTAACTTTTTTGAAATGCTCAGGTAAATGAAGGCTGGAAAAATCAACGAAGACAGGATACCACGGAAGGAAGCTATTCCTTATTTAGGGATTAGGTAAGATCTCGCTTTTTCCCAAGCCTCCGCAGGGCCTTTATAAGATTCAAACAAGCCATTCGGCTCCCCTCTCTCATAATCGGCTATCTCCTTGTACCTGTCAATCGACCTGGCTTTGAGCTTATACTTAAGCAGAGCAAGCTCATAATCAAGCTGCCCTTGCGATATGGGAATTTTGATGCTTTTGTCAATAATGCCATATTCTATCTTTTTGTCATCGAACCCAAATCCGCGCCTTTTTGCCTCTTCAAGCACGTAATACAAGTAGGTTTCTATCGACGCTAACGGGTTTTCGCTATCTTTAAACCTTTCAAGCTGCGGATGGTTAGCATAGCCCCTTGTCTTCCCTTCAAGCACTGCCCTCGCCAATAAAGATTCTCTCCAAAGTGTCACTAAAATAACATCCACAAACGTTGTTGAACGTTACAGGACTTGGATCGAAGCTGGTATTAAGAGATGGCAGGAGTATAAGGACGCTCTTGCAAAGCTAAATAAGAAGCCAATACTATTTTTCCAGTGTCCGGATAACAAGCAGGCAGATCAGTTAAAAAAATACCTGGAGACACTGCCACAGCTCTCAGGTAAGATTCTGTTAATACATACAGACAGTACAGGAGAGGTAGCAAAATCAGATATTGAGGAGGCAAGAAAATTCGCTCAAACGGTTGACAGCGAGGAAAATACATACGAGGCCATTGTGAGCACAATGATGCTGAACGAGGGCTGGGATGTACGAAACGTGAACGTAATAGTGGGATTGAGATCGTATACGTCAGAGAGGAATGTGCTTCCTGAACAGGTCATAGGCAGGGGTCTAAGGAAGATGTTCCCAGATGAGAACGCCAGTGTAAAGGACTTTGTGAACATATTGGAGGTAATTGGACCACCTGGCTTAATGCAAATTATAGAAGAATTGGAGAGGAATGAAAACATAACATTTGGCACGGCAAATCTTGGTAACCAGATCAATGTAACAACAATATTTGTTGATATGGATAAACAGGAATTCGATTTAGAAATACCAATACTTACACCAGTAATTGTTGTTAGGGAATTTGAAATCGATGAGAATACACTGGACAAAATACCACCGCTCAACATAAGGTTGGAAAACAAGGTATTCAAGACTACCTACAAGGCAGTCGATATGGTAACCGGTTCAGTTCAGGTTGAAAGAAATTGGGATATGCCTGTACCACAGGATGTAAAAAGTGTTATTGCATATTACACCGGCCGTATCCTCAAGGAGCTTAACCTAGCCAACATGTTCGCAGATCTGTATCCAATTGTAAAGGAATACATAGAGAAAAAACTCTTTGATCAGAATGTTGAATTAGAGGATCCTAGAGTTCTGTTCCAGATCAGCGAGCCAGAATTACAGGAGAAACTGATAAAGGTCTTTGTGGATAACTTAAAAGACCTGGCATTCACAGACAGGCAAGCAAGTATATTCGACAGAATTAGAATATCAGATACACAGCCATTTGTCTGGACAAAGAAGGTTTATCAGGCCAATAAGTGCATCTTCAATTATGTACCATGCAATAATGATCTTGAGGTTAACTTTGCAAGATTTCTGGACTCCGTTAATGATGTGAAGGCATTTTCAAAACTTGTTCAGAAAATAGGATTCTTTATAGAGTATAGGGATTCAGGCGGAAATCTGAGGTATTATTATCCAGATTTCCTCGTAAAACTTGAAGATAAATATGTGATTGCCGAAACAAAAGGAGAAGAGGATGTGGACGTTAAGTTCAAGGATAAGAGAGCTAAATTATGGTGCGAGGACGCCGAAAGAGTTACAGGAGACAAGTGGATCTACGTTCGAGTTAACGAGGATGAATTACAAATATCATTTCGAAAACTTTGAAAAGTTGATCCAATTTTTCAATTCAGAAGATCCTGATAACAAATAATCCAAATGAACAAGAACAGCTCAAGCTCAAATTCACCCCGACTTCGCTTCGCTCAGCCACCCCTCTTTGAGCCTTCGCTATTTACTATGTGCCCTCCGCTCGCCTTCACGCCGAGCACAGGACCCCATGCTTCGCCTCCAATCAAAATTCACCCCGTCTTGCTTCGCAAGACTTCCGGCTCGCTTCGGGCACATTATTCTCTCCTGCGGTGCAATTTAGGGGAGGGGGCTTGAATGGCTTAGGGGAATGCTTGACCGCACAATGCCGCTTCGCTCAGTGCGGAATGACATAACTAGCCATGGAATTCTTCAATAGGGTTGCATAGGAAGATTTTTAATTAAAACATTCTAATCCTTTCAATGATGAACAATACAGATAAAGACAACGGAACCGGCACAAAACAGCTGGTCGGAAATGCCGGCCTCTATTACGTATGCTACGAGTTGAGCAGGAGAGGATGGAACGCACTGCCAACTTCCCGCAATGCCAGAGGGGTTGATGTGGTTATTTATGATCATAGGGGATCGAACTCGCATACTATTCAGGTAAAGACACTTTCAAAAAGAAACCCTGCTCCTTTCGGCAGTTCTCTAAACAGCCTCATCGCAGAATACGTTTTCATAGTAAACAACATCTTGGATGAACCAAAACTGTATATTGTAGACACACCAACTGCAAAATCACTCATTCACGAAGGCTTGAAGGACGGCAAGAAGAGTTATTGGTTTCAACCCAACGATTATGAGCAATTCAAAGACAACTGGAGCATCATAGGAAATCCGTAACATCATAAATTCTATAAAAAAGTTAATTGCTGGTAGAGTATTCGCTTAAAACTTTAATCAAATCCGGTCGGGCCCATTTAATCTATTAATCGAATACTTTTTATTCGATTACTCGTTATGCTATCATGACCATTCAGCCCAAGTATCAGGATCTTCTTCTCGATGATGATGTGCGCAGATGGTTTGAGAACCTGAAGGCAAAGTCCGTTCTCACTGCAACCGTTTATCTGTGAGGATTAGGGTATTATTGCTATCTCAATATGACAAATCCCAAGGAAATTCTAAAAAATGCAAAGGACAATGAAAAGGAATTCAAAGATAAATTCATAGATTTTATAAGAAAGCAGGAAAAAGAGGGCACATGCGCCAATTGTTCCTCTGATATCTAGTACTATTTTATTTTTCCAATCTATCTGGCTATATCCCCAGACATAGTCTTTAAAGTTTATTCTGGGACACAGCATTTTCAAGTCTTTTTCAATCTTTGCATAATGACGATATTTAAGTAACTGAGAAAAGGTAAAGTCCGGACCATATGTTTTTCGACCATAGCCCTTCAAGCAAACACTTTTTGGGTTTAACGTAGATAACCTTCTCTTGACATCGAACTGATAATACTTAATGTATCAAACTTTGATAAATTAAATACTGTTGTCTTTTTTATTATATTTATATATAGTACCCAATAAAGTATCTGTAAAAAATAAATTAGCTAAAACTTCTCTTTCTAATGTCCTAAATTTTATAATTGCTTTACCAAAATTTTTGTTGTTTAAAGCATAAAGACCCTCAAAGGTATGGGTATCTTTAAATTCTTTGTACATTCTGATAGTCTGTCTCTGCTGTCTCTCATATAAATGTGCAGAAAAGTTTCCAGATTCTCTGATGCCATCTAAAAGAGCTATTTCGATATAATCTAACTTTAACAGTTTTTCGACATTTTTAAGTTCTTCTTTAGTTACTGTATTATTTTTAAATAATTTTGTAGAGAGTAACGCTGCGTCTATGGCATCTCTACACATTATAGTGGCAGCTTCAAATAGTCCATATTTATAACATTCTATTGCTTGAAGGTAAAGACTAACTACTGCTGAAAATGAAAGAAAAAAGATAGGTTTATTATTATATAATTCCGTATAGTATTTTTTAATAGAACTATCCAACAACATTTTTGCTATCTTATCTTTATATTTACTCCTTTTTGATAAATAATTTAGTAATCTTAATTCTTTTTTCAAAGACATATATTTGTCCATATTTTAGTAATAAGCTCTTAACAAATTAAAATCTTTTTATATAGTAACATTATTTATACAACAATTGTCGGTTTATATAGAAAATAAATACATACCTCAGGGACATATATCTTAATATATAAGCCCTGAGAGGGGATCGAACCCCCGACTTCTTGTTTACAAAACAAGCGCTCTACCACTGAGCTACCAGGGCAAATAAATCTACAGAAGTCTCTAACTAAATAAATATTTATTACTTATTTGCC
>JAJZLT010000015.1 GCA_021803245.1 Microcaldota archaeon | reverse complement strand
GATCAAGGTACTGCCCCAAGGCTCAGCAGGGCGCATAAAAAGAGTATTTGTAGGAGGCAAGGCAGTAAAGGCATCTCGGGCTGGCGAAAACGTGGCACTTGGCATTGGCAACTTTGAAGAAATACCGAGGGGCTCCGTAATAGCAGGGAAACATGACAACCTGGTTGCAGTGGATCGTATAAATGCACTTATCTTCTTCTCAAGGAAGCCTGAGAAGAGCATTACGATAAACTTCTGCGGGGTTGAGCTGGGCGCCTCTCTGGCCATATTAAACAATATAGATGTTACTACAGGAAAAAGGATAGCTGGAAAGTGCATAAAGCCTCTTGGAGCGGCCGATGTATTGCTGAGAACAAGCAAAAAAATACCTGCTGAGCCTTTCGGAAAGAATCATGAATTGGGCCGGTTCACAGTATATTCAAAAGGATTATTTATTGGTATAGGTATAGTAAAATAGGTTGGAGCGATGAATGTACTTGTTATGGAGACCGGATCATTCAAGACTTTCGGAGGCGCAGCCAACGCCTCCTATGGCATATACAAATTCCTTAAAAAATTCCTGAATTACAATGTTTACTACTTTGCCGACTTTTCCAAGATAGACAAGTCCATAGTGCCAGTAAGCGAGATGGAGCTTGGATATGATAGCTATGACATAGTGCTTATGAACTCTATAAGGGATGTGCCTTTTGTGACCAGATACATGAATCCAAGGAAAAATAAGAGGGTTAAATTCATTTATACGGACAGGGGCAATGTGCTGCTTAACTTCAGGAAATCAGGCGTAAAAAAGCTGCTGCCCAAGATGCTCGCGCGGCAGTACCTGCTAAGAAGCATGAGGAACTGGCTTGATTGCTATGTTGCTATCTCCGCGGAGCAGTACGAATCTGCCAAGGAATTTTTCAGCAAATCCACAAAAATATATTATCTGCCTATAGCGCCTGCGGAAATTTACGATAGAATTGATGTAGGGAAGGAGAATAGCGCTGTATATGTAGGCAGGCTTGACGAGAGGCAGAAGAAGGTGAGCTTCCTTATAAGGGGAATTGCAAAGGCCAAGGAGCTACATAACGGCCTGAAGGGCAAGGAACTGCTTAGGATCGCAGGAACCGGCCCCGATAAGGAAGCGTACATGAAGCTCGCCTCTTCTCTTGGAGTAGCGGATAATGTACGCTTCCTGGGATTCGTAGAGGATGAAGAACTTGTTGCACTTTACAACTCAGCGTCTTTCTTTGTCTCTGCCTCTGAATGGGAGGGAATGAGCAGGACATTTGTTGAAGCTATGGCCTGCGGACTTCCGCTGCTCATAAACACGAATAACAATACGCTGGTAAGCCTGAAGCCAAGGGAGCACCTTGTAACTGACGGATACAATGGGATGGTCTACGAGTACGGAAACATTGATGACTTTGCGGCTAAATTCATCAAAATGTACAATGACCACAGGTTTACCAGAGAGCTCTCTGAGAAAGCATACAAGTATTCGAGGAATTTCAGCCTTGAGAAGAACCTCAAGGGATATAAAAAGATAATGGAGTCGTTATATCCGTATTGAATCTCTGTCTGTTTTATCTGTGCTTGTCCCGGTACAGTATCGAATCTATTGTTGCTTCTACAGCATCCTTCGAGGTATATTTTGGAGTGAACCCAAATGCCTTCAGCTTTGCGTTGCTGATGTAGTTGTCAGGTATGTCGCCGGGCCAGCCTTCCCTGGTGGTTCCGTAGATTATCTTAGCTTCTTTTGAGACTTTCCCTACAACCATTTCAGCTATCTCCCTTACCGTTATCTGGTCGTCAGAAGCCACATTGAAGACGTTCTCTCTTTCTCCAGACTTTTTATATACGTAGAGTACGGCATCAACTACATCATCGATACTGACATATCCCTTGGTCTGTGTTCCGTTGCCGAGCACATGCAACTCTTTGCCGTTCTGCTTAAGCTTGTTTATCAGATCGAAGATGACGCCATGCGTTGCATTCCTGCCTATGACGTTCGCAAAGCGGAATATATAGTAATTTATTGAGTATAAATTGGAGAATGCGCTTATCAGCGCCTCTGATCCGAGTTTCATCGCGCCATAAAGAGAAGACGGCCGCATGGGGCTGTAGTTCTCTGGAGTAGGCTTTAACGCATCCTTTCCGTAAACGCTGCCTGAAGACGAAAATACAATGGCTTTGACACCTGACTTCGCCATTGCATCGAGCACCGAATAGGTAGATTCCAACCCCTCCCTTACGGGATTAGAGATCCCCAGCTTAACATTAGGGTTTGCTGCCAGATGCACGACTACATCGGGCTTGAATTCTGACATGCTGGATAATAGCTTCTCATTGTCAAGTATATCGCCTTTCATGAATGAAAGACCATTCCCCTCAAAACCTTCTATAAAGCTATGCTTTCCCGTGGCCAGGTTGTCATAGGCCATGACGCTTGCTCCTTCCTTGAGGAGCGCGTAGCAGAGGTTGCTGCCTATGAAGCCTGCGCCGCCTGTTACCAGGAATCTGGCTCCGTTTATCTTCCCCATTTGAATCGCTGCTATTCGCTTACCTTGAAATCCTCGGCGTAGCCCTTTCCCGTATGCTTTAGCAGCCATTTGCTCTTCAGCGAAGCTGCGTTATCCGTGTCCTTCCAGTATACATTAGGCTTTATCCTGTCCCTCTTCCTGTACCAGTATTTCTTGTATGCTGCCAGATCGCTTATCATCTGCCTTACCTGCTCTTCCATTGTAGATTTAGGCGCAAACCCCAGCCTTGGCAGGATCTCATGTGTAACTTCATAATAATGCTCCTGCTTCTCAACCCTTGGGTCTTCTATAGTCTCGAACGTTGACTTGTATCCCATCTCCGCTCCGATTTTTTGGACTATCTCTGCAAGCTGGTACGTGTTGTATATCTTGTCAAGCTGGTTTACCACCCTGTATTCGCCCTCCTCCGGCGGATTCTCTGCCAGCAGGAAAAGGCAGTTTATGCTGTCCTGGAGAGAGAGGAAGCCGCGGGTCATCAGCCCCTTCCCGTATATCAGCAATTTATTCCACGCTATAAGCTGGGCGCAGTACTTGTTTATCACTGTTCCCCAAATTGCATCTATATCAAGCCTGGTCCGAAGGCCTTCATCGATCATTTCTTCCGTCCTTGTGCCGTATACTACTCCCTGCATGACATCTGTTGCGCGCATGCTCCATATCCTGTTTGCAAATGCAACGTTATATGTATCAAAGACCTTTGAGAGATGGTAGAAGGAGCCTGGTGCGCGCGGAGCCATTACCTTATCCTTCCTTCCCTTGTACTCTATCTCCATATTGCCTTCTTCTATGACTATGTTTGGCGTGCCATACTCGCCCATTGTGCCCATCTTGAGAAGGTGGCCCTTTGGAGTATGCTTTTTCATTGCATAGATTACGTTGAGGTTTGTAGCCACGTTGTTTGTCTGTGTGTAGAGCGCGTGTATCGCTGAAACCTGCGAATAAGGCGCGCTCCTCTGCTGCGCCAGGTGCACTATCACTTCAGGTTTGTATTTTTTTACTACTGCCTCCACGAATGACGGGCTGCGCAGGTCTCCTTCCTCAACGTATATCTTCTTTCCTGGAAAGTGTTTGCTGAAGTTCTCTGCCCTTTGCTTTAGGTCCTTGCCTATAGGAAGCGCAGAAGTTCCGCCTACATCCGCAACCAGCTTCCTGGTCACGTAATTGTCTACAACTGCCACTTCTCCGTATTCGTTTGCCATCTTCATGGCCATTGGCCATCCTATGTATCCATCAGCTCCCAATATGATTGCTTTCAAAAACACACCTTTTAGTCAGGTTTAGTATATTAAATATCAAATCTTCAACCTTATTTATATATGTTGTCATATAGTTTGCCTCTTAAATGAAAAATGCTTCAGTACCATCGGCTTCACTTCCGCCACTTCGCCTGGCTTTGCCTGCCTGTGCGGATACAGGCCGAAAATCCCCATTGTAGTGTGGTCCCCGCTTTTGGGAGGCTCGGGAGGCATGAAAAGACGATTAGGCGAGAAGTTGAAGATGTCCAGGCTGTACCCCGGCATCGCCTCTGCGAAGAGATCAGGCGCAAGGAATTTTCCTGTTCCATGGTAATACGGATCTGCATCGATAACCCTTTTTATCACCTTCTTTCCGCCGGCGCCTTTTGCCTCAATCAATTCCTTTGAGAGCTTCCTTTTTAGAAACTGCTTCTCGCTCTGCGTAACTATTCCCATGTCAAACCTTCCGTCGTTTATCCAGATCGTTGAGACATTGAGGTTGGAGATTGCTGCGAATGCCTTGGTCTTCAGCATGTCGAAATCGAAGAGATGCATGCGCGTATACTCTCCTACTGCGGCCGATGGAAGCACGGCTCCCAAAGAAGCAGAGACCGCCTTCTTTGCTGCATGCGGCAGACGGTCATATACCTTCCTTGCATTCGTCTTGATCAGCTTTTCCCTTACGTTGTATCTGAAGCCATTTCCCGGTGATTGCACAGGCGCGGATTTCATTGCTCCTCCTTTTATCGAGAGATAGCCCTTGCTCATGAGCCACGCGTTGATGAGGAACTTCGATTTTATAGGCTGCGCGCCGTGATCTGACACCAGGATGAGTTCTGCGCCTTCCTCATCTGCCTTGTTCATGAAGTATAGCGCCAGTTTATCTATCTCTTCGTATATCGGAAGAAGGTACTCTGCTCTGTCCTTCTTATTTAGCACAAAATGCTGTATCCTGTCCGTTTCAGTAAAGCAGACGAATGTGAAATCATATTGCTTGGCCTGCATAGCTTTCATCGCTATCTCGCGCCTCTTTCTGGCGCACTCTGCAAACCCGGCCGCTGCCTCCTTTGCAGTTATCTTGCCTTCTTTAAGCGGCTTCTCCAGATCCGGCTCCCCGTAGAATTTGAACTCCTTCATTAATTGGCGCAGCAGGCTGCTGTTTGTTCTGCTTTTAAGTGGGAACCCGGTTATCATCTCTACGTGCCTGCTTTCCGGAAGATTTATATCGGTAGCAGGGGTTATTATAAGGCATTTTTTGCCTCTTTCTGCCAGGCTTTCCCAGAACGGAGGATATGCCTTTGAATCGTAGTAAACCAGTTCAGGGGTGTAATCCCTTTTCATCATGAAAAAGTCAGGGACGCCATGCTCTGCAGGCTCCTTGCCGGTATAGATGCTTGGCCATGCAGGCCCGGTCATAGGCGGCATGGTCGACCTGAGCTCTGTTATGCATTTGCCGGAAAGCAGCTTCGGGAAAGCACGAAGGTTGCCGCTCTCTGATAGCTCTTTTATGAGCCAGAGCGGTGCAGCATCTATTCCTATCATGTATAACGGAGATGCACTCATTCCACTGCCTCCTTGCTTGTCTGCTCGTAAAGATACCGCGGCCCATTAGTCCTTAACCACTTCCTCCTTGCCTTATGGTCCGGGAGAACGCTGCTTACCGTATCCCAGAATTCTTTAGAATGGCTTCTTACCCTGGCGTGGGCAAGCTCATGAACTATAACATAATCTATTATCTCGTCAGGCATGAGAAGGAGCCAGAAATTCAGGTTTATTCTTTTATCCTTGTGGGAATAGCTTCCCCACACATGCTTGCTGCTCCTTACCCTTATCTGCCTTATGGCCACATTGAAATGCCTGGAATTTATCAGGCCCACCCTCTCTTTTAACATGGGCATTATCCTCCTTGAGATGGCTTTTCTGGAAGCCTCTGAGAGAGCCTCCTGCCTGCTTTCCGGAGGTATCGAATCAGGAAGCTCCGCATAGACGGTATCAGGCGAAATGCTTACTCTTGCAGCCTTCCTTGCAGAATAGGCTGCCATGATGCGGAACTTCTCTCCAAGCACATTGATCTGGTGCCCGTTTCTTATAATAGGAGTATAATCCGTGAACTTATCGGGATTGCTTTCAATCTGCGCTTTTATCCTGCTGAGCATCTCACTGAAGATGCTCTCGGCGCGTACCTTGCTTATGCGTCGCGGAATTCTTATCATTATCACTCCTCCGCGTACAGTGGCGCTTGCATATCTGCCTTTTGCCTCGGCCCTGCTTACTTCAAAATCCTTGCCGCCTATTTTTATCTGCCAATCCAATTGACACACCACTTTCGTGATATCCATGTGTTTTCCTTTTTGCATATTATCTGTGGCAGCATAAGCTAAAAAGCGCGTTCTGCGTCCAGCGCCGCTGCATTATATGTAATTTAATGTTATAACATTAAAATATATAAATTAAAGCGTCATGGGTAACGGATTGCTGCGCCAGCTTCCGGTCCGTATGGAAAGGTTAAAATATCATAAGAATAAAATCTATTTTGGAGGCTTTGGCTCTTTTGCCGGGTAACTGCCGCGCTGCTTGAAGGCTGGAGCTCCGTCTATGAGGTGGTAATTATAACAGCAAAGCTGCAACAGGCCCCAAATGACAGGAGGATAATAGCTACAATAGAATTGTCCCTGGGCTCACCCCATTCTATGGTCTTTAAAAGGCAGATGTCGGTTAGCAAGAAAGCCTACAATCCGCCGCAGGGTGTTACTTACGGAGCGAAGACGTCATTCAAGGTATTGAGGATAGACACCCCGAAGGTTGTGGATGCAAAAGACGTTGCGCTTTCGCTGAAGCCTTCAGAAGGGGATGTTCCCGCGCAGGTGGACGTGCCGCTATTCTTCAACGCTATGAAGGCACCCTCGAAGATTAGCGGCTCGAAGGACTTGCCAAGGCCTGTGCTTGGGGTTATCTTTGAAGACATAGGATGGAATGCATTGGCAGGATATGTGATCAGGCTGGACGGCGAAGCATATACCGTAGCTGTTCTGAACAATGGAAATGCGCCTGTCTGGAAGCACAGGATGGTCGCCCTGTCAGGAATAGGAAAGACGACAAATCCGATAGTGTCTGCATACCACGAGACAGTAGATGAAGTGGTTATAGGGATAGGCAAGACCGCGATCGTGCCGGTAGTCAATACCATCAGCAGGGAAGTTTACAACAGATTTATCAGAAGCACAGGAATAGAGTGGGCAGAGGCATTCGGTATGGAGCATAAAGAGATTATTGCAAATTCATACAGCATAAGCAGCCCGATAATACTCAACCATTTCCAGACAAATATAGGATTATCTTACGAGCCAGGAGTGTTTGAAAACACAGAATACAGTGCGCTTAAGAGCATTACCATCATGGTGCCTCCAATGGAGCTTGACTTTGGCAGCACTCCTGCGCGGTCACTTTCGATTAGAGACACCTTATCCAAGGAGTCATTCTCGAATGTGGAGAATGAGAGGAACGTGGTGCTTCTCTCTATAAGGTCTGGAGAGGGCCTTGTCTTCAGCGAAGGCAGGCTTGTTGAACGCTATGCCACTTTCGAGAAACTAGTTGAAAATGAAGGTATCGTGAAGGAAGAGCCTTTCAGCCCTAACTTCGCGGCGGCGCTTTATGCAATAAGAAGGGATCTGAACAGGGAGGTGCTTGATGTGGTAAATGGTGCGTATCACATACCATTCAAGAAAAGGGAATAGGCAGCATGAACGTAAGCACCAAGGCCATGGATAAATCAGCTTTTACCGGTGCGGTGCTCTCGAAGCTTAGGCGGAGGTACGGAAGTTCGCTGCATACTGAATTGGTAAACAGAAATATCGTAGAGCTGTTCGTCGCAGTCTTCCTGTCGCCGCAATGCACTGATAAGCAGACGAATAGGGCTACAGTGAAGCTTTTTGAGAAGTACAGAACCTTTGGGGATTATGCTGATTCTGACCTGCGCACGCTGATGCGGCTTCTGAGCGGGCTGAACTATTATAAGACAAAAGCCAGAAACCTGAAGAGATCTGCATCGATAATAGTAAACAGGTTCAATGGCAAAGTCCCGCGCACGCTCTCTGAGCTCATGGAGCTTCCGGGCGTCGGCAGAAAGGTTGCCAACGTAATACTTAACGAGGGTTTTGGAATCAATGAAGGCATTGCTGTTGACACTCACTGCGCGGTGGTTGCGCGCAGGCTTGGGCTCTCAAGAAAAAAGGACCCTGCAATGATAGAAGATGATCTGAAGAGGAAATTTAGGACTAAGGACTGGGGCTCCGTCTCAAACCTCTTTATAGCGCTTGGAAGGGACACCTGCACTGCCAGGGCTAAGCGCTGTGAAGATTGCGTGCTCAGGAATCTCTGTCCCAGCAGCACGGCAGAATGATTAGGCTGCATCTATGCTTTTTTCAGGATAGCCAAGCTCGAGAAGCGCTTTTTTTACCGCTTCCTTGTGTTCGCCCTGAAGCTCTATGACGCCATTCTTGTTGGTCCCACCGCAGGCCAAGACTGTCTTTAGCTCCTTAAGCGTCTTGTCCATCTCTTCTCCAGTAAGTCCGGAAACTATGGTCATGTATTTCCTGAACTTCTTCTTTTCAGTGTATACCTTTATGCGCCTGTTCGTTTCCTTGTTTAGCACGTCGCAAACGCATATTTCCTTTGGAAGTCCGCATTTCGGGCAGATGTCTGGCATTAGGATACGGCACCTCTCTCCTTGAGGATAGTCATAACCCTGGCTATGGTCTTCTTCATTTCCTTTAGCTTTACCTTTTTGCTTGATACTCCAGTAGAAGCTATCTTCCTTCTTTCTACTGCTATCTCCAGCCTCAACTCGCCAAGCCTGGCGCTGAGTGCGTCATTTGAAAGCGATCTTAATTCCTTCGCATTTGTCATGTAGGAATATATGCCTGAAATGATATATAAACTTTTCTTGTGCCTCTTGCATCATTCGGCAGGTTTTTATATCAGCAGATTTTATCTTATAAATGCATAGCGGGAAAACTCCTGCCATTCCGGTAGGAGGTGAAAGCGAATGCAGCAGAAGACGTGTAAATATTGACAGTGCAAATGAAGTGGCCGTCATGAAAACTGCGTATAAGTATGGAGCTTGCCATTCGAAGATGCAGGAGGAAACGCTTAAACAGTTAATCAGCAGATGGTCCTTAGAAAATAGCGTAGCTGCATAATACACAGAGCATGGTTTGCGGCCATGTATTAAGGTTCTGGAAATGAAATTAAAATATATCGCGCTGGGTCTTGCGATACTGGTTCTGGCGATAGGCTATGAGGCGATTAGCTCGGCTTCGCCGCACCAGGCATATGCACCCGCGCAGCAAAACTATTTTATACCTAAAGACTTTGCAGTAATACAGCTAACAGATCCTGGTTACCTGCCAAACGGCACCAGGGCGCTTGTAATAGATTTCTCTTCAGCAAAAGTGCATTACGTGAGCCAGCAGGGCAGCGGCTGGGTGGGGCAGAATGCGAGCGGAAGCATAGATCTCCTGAGCCTGGATAACCTTACTACTGCTATTGGGAAGGTAAGCCTGCCTGTTAACTCCATAGTAGACCAGGTGAGCTTCAACATAACCGGAGCCAACATAAGCATTGGAGGTTCCTCATATCCAGTATACCTGCCAGAGCATACTGTTTCGACAGGAATAGAGGGCAATCCAAGCATAAATGGCACTGAGGGAGTACTGGTAGGGCTTGATCCGGTTATAGCTGTAGAGGTGGATGGAAATTCCATGGTCTTCACGATGGTGCCTTCGGCAAAGGCCGTGGTTGTAGAAAACGGGACGACTAACGCGCAGGTAGGCTCGGTCCGCATTCTTTCGCCAAGCGACAGGAGGTTGCTTGAAAATTCGGTTTTGCCTATCGGAGTATCAAATGCCAGCATAGAATCCGAAGGCAATGCCTCAGACATATCATTAGTCATAAGCAATCACGGCAGCAAGCCGATATACATAGACCAGGTCATAATCGTAGGCAACATGAGCGTTGGGCTGAACTTCAGCAACATAATAAACATAAGCGCGGATTTCGGCAGAGCCGCCTCAATTGCAGAGAACAAAAGCCGCAACTCTTCAGAAAGCAGTACTAATGCCACCGGATTGGAGAATATGACCGTAGTGGGTAAGATAATAGGAATTGCTGCGAATGCTTCAGCGGGCATACTTGCAAATGCTACTGTTATAGGAAATTATCAGAAGGCAATAAGCGCAGGGTTCAATGGCATAAGCATAGATGCAGACGCCATGGCAAATACCCCAATAGCAAGATTTGGATCCAACGCCTCTGCTGTAGAAGGATTCCTGAGCACGCATGGAGTCAATATGTCTATAATGAAAGGATTGAGCATCAACCTGAGTCAGATTGAAGGGCTCGGATCCCAGATCTCAGGCTCTGTGCAGACCGGGCTGGGTTTTGAGAAGCTGAGAACCGTGAACTTCTTTGTGAGCCGGAACGGCACCATGGTTCCAATGCGGTATGCGTATACTATAAACAGTACACAGTATGAATTAAATCCAGGCAGCAGCAACGGCATCACGTTTAACGGGGATATAATAGAGGGGGGCGGAAACGAAACAGTACGCTTTGTAAACGGAGGAGTATACAGAATATATGTTATAGGGCAGAACGGCGCTTTTGGTTCAGTAAATGTAACAGCAAAATGAAAATACAGATTCACTCATGCGTAAATTGAGCTTGGTTTACAGCCAGCTTAGGTAAGCCTATACGATTTCGACGTACAAGACTCGGACAAGGCGCTAAACGGCCATTTCCATCTTTCCATATGCAACGTTTTAAAAATGCCTGCCCTGCGGCATCGGCGTTGTCCAATAATTCTCGCAGTTCCACTATTTGAGAAGGGGTAAAAACCCCTTCGTATCATGTAGTTTTGGCGACATACATGATAGTAGGGAAAAGGGATTGGAATGAATATAATACCAAGCTAGTGAATCGTGGAAGACCTTCCACGTATCTTTCTGAGGCGTTGAAGAGGCAGGACAAAGATTTAATTGAAATGAACAGAGACAAAGTTGGAAGTCCTTTTCAATACAGTTTTATGTTGGTATTGGGAGCATTTGCGGTAAAATGTGTGGATAAAAAAGGTTACAGGGAAGCCGCAGGGACGGTATTTGACTATCTTTTGCTTTATGGCGTAAATTCGTGTCCTAATTTCAGGACCATTCAATGGAGAGTCCAGCAACTTATAAAGAATGGAATAAAACTGATGATATATCGATCAATTAACGACGAAGAAGAAGGAATAGATGTAATCATTGATTCTACGGGTGAAAAGGCAACAAGAGATGGCGAATACAGAAGTAAAATGTACGGCAAAATAAAGAAATGGAAACAGGTGCATATCGCTATCAGTAGAAAGACACGTAAAATACTGAATATGAAGGTAACAAAGGCGCATTCTGGGGATGCAAATCAGTTCACATCGATGATGAAACCTATCGTGGATAGGAAGAAGGTAAAAAGTTTTAGGGGAGACGGAGGTTACGATTCCGAAAGGAACTTTGAATTTTGTTATAGACATGACATACTGCCAATCATGCCAGTGCACATAAATGCAACTGGACTCACATCCAAGTTTCGTAGGAGGGCTATCGAAGAACAATTAGGTTTCAAACGGCGACCGCACGCACACAGAATATATTCGTATCCTAATAGAGACATACGCCGTCAAAATCAGGAACAATGGAAAAAGAATACAAATTACCATCAGCGATCTCTCATCGAAACTACAAATTCAGTTTTCAAAGGTGTTTTTGATGAATCCGTCTTCTCAAAAACCGCAAAAATGATAGAAAAAGAACTACTTTTGAAGGCAGTTGTGTACAATAAATTTATTGTGTGATCCGATCTTTTTATGTTAGAGTAAAATAACACTATTTAAAGGTAATTATTGGACAACGCCGTACTATATGCTGTGTTGAATAATTCTTTATAAAGGCTTGCTTTCGTTTTTACGTCGTAAAAGTCTCACATTTTCCGAAGGGCGTACGCACAGATAATATCATACGCCCAAAACCCCTGGATTGCTTCAAAGATCATGTT
>JAJZLT010000019.1 GCA_021803245.1 Microcaldota archaeon | reverse complement strand
CTGGGAATCGGCATCGAAGCCGAGTCTGAAGATTCAATAAGCCTGGAGATAAGTGCAAACAGGCCAGACCTGCTCGGCGCGGTAGGCATAGCCAGGGCACTAAGAAATTTTATGCACAAGACAAAGCATTACTCCTATTCGGTTGGCGAGGGCGAACCCGAGCTTACCATCAGGGTAGGCAGGAACGTTAAGAGCATACGCCCGTTTTTTTCTGCGATTGTGGTAAAAAATGCTTCGCTGACAGAGGAGTCAGTCTCGGACATGATGAACTTCGCAGAGAAATTCAGCGAAACTCACGGGAGAAGCAGGAAGAAGCTTGCAATAGGCATTCACGATCTCGGCAGGGTGGATGCAAAGAGCCTTGCATATGACGCGTATGGCGACGAGTATTATATCCCATTAAACAAGACTGCGCAGATGAAATACAGCGAGGTAATATCAGGGGAGCCCAAGGGGATCGAATATGGATGGACAATAAGCAACAGGAAGAATCTATATCCGGCTCTGAAGGATAGCAACGGCACGCTCTCGCTCATACCGATATTAAATTCAGAGAGGACCCGGATCAGCCAGAAAACAAAGGATATGCTGGTAGATATTACCGGCACATCCGAATGGCTCGTCAAGAAAACTGCAGACATGCTTGCATGCATGTTCATGGACATGAAGGCGGATGTGCGAAAAGTCAGGGTAATTTCTGGCAATAAAGAGCGCATCTTTCCGGAAATGAGCACAGGCTACATCACAATGCAAATGTACATGGCACAGGCCCAGATCGGCGTCATGATAGGCCCAAATAACATACTTTCGCTTGCAAACAAGATGGGCTATGACGCCGCAGCAATAGGCAATAAGGTAAGGTTCCGCATTCCGGAGTACCGTCTTGATGTCTTCAATGAACAGGATGTGATAGAAGACATAGCGATAGGGTATGGATACGATTACATACAACCTTTGCCGATAATTGCGTGGCAGAAAGGCGAACTGGAAGGCAACACAAAAATAGCCGGAAGCATATCCGACATCATGACTGGTATGGGATTCAGCGAGATGATGAATTCCTATCTTACCAACGACGAGATAAACTACGATAAAATGATGATCAAGAGAAGTGAGGATGCTGCCAGGCTGAAGAATCCAAAGGCAAGGACAATAAACATGATGCGCACATGGCTGCTTCCTTCGCTTATGAAGAATCTTGCATTATCGGTGCACGAGAAGATGCCGCAGCGCATATACGAATACGATATGGTCTTTGCTGTTGAAAAAGGCATGCCGAAAGAGTCGTACCACCTCGCGGCTGTCTCTGCTGATCCAAAATCCAATTTTAATTACATTAAGTCTGTGGTCGAAGGGATGGCATATCTGCTTGGCCTTGATATGGGAGTGGCAAAGAAAGAGCACAAAAGCTTCATAGAAGGCCGATGTGCAAGCATACTGCTTGGAAAGAAGGAAATAGGGTTCTTCGGCGAGCTGCATCCGGAGGTGCTTGCCAACTTCGGGATAGAGGAGCCGGTCACTGCCATGGAGCTTGAGCTGCAGGCGAAATGAGCAAGACCTATCGGACGGGTCCGGCCACGCTTATTATAAATTTGACATCATCCTCATCGAGCCTGAATGAGGAATAAGCCATCTCCATCATCTTTTCCTCGCCATAAACAGTTTCAAGGTTCCTGAGCATAGATCTTATCAGCGGCAGGTAGCTGTTTATTATCTGCTTAGAACTTGAGTGCAGCACAGTGGAGAGCTTTTCTGCTATCGCATTATTGCCAGACCTGGTCTTTTTTGTAGCGCTAAGAAACCTTATCCTGGTCGGGAATGCATACGGGGTTAGCATAGTGACATTGCCGCTTCCTGCAAGCGAGACTCCGGAAGAAGCAAGAATCTGCGCATATCTGAGATAGCCGTAATAGTTTGTCCTTGTGGCGTTATTCGAGAGTTTGCTCGCCTCTGCAAGCGCAGAGTACGCTCTTTCAATATCCCTTTTTGATCTGTACCTGTTAGGTATGTTCTCGTCTACCCAGTTAATCAGCATCTCCAGGTCTATCTCGCTCCTTACAGCTGCATTCTTGGCGATGTCAAAGCTTGAGGTCTTGAAAATCTTGTCCAGGACCCCAAAAACCTCTATCTTCGCATCCCTTACTCCCAGATTATCAAGAAGCTCGATCCCTGAGCCGAGCATAGCCTCAAGGTCGTTCATGGCGCCTCGTACGTCTCCATTGCTCCTTTTGGAAATTGTATCTACTACTTCATCTTTAACAAGGCATCCTTCACGCTTGGCTATCTCCTTCAGGAACAATGCAATGTCATAATCGCTCACTTTCTTGAATTCCACCTTTTCCACGCTGTTCCTGAGGAATTCTATCTTCCTGTCCCAGAAGTCGTTTGCAGTGAAGATTATCGGCTGCAACGAAGTCTTAATTACTTCAGATATCACGCGCTCTGCGCCTGAGTCAAACTTTCCAGAAAGCTCGTCTATCTCGTCGAGAAGGACAAGTACTGTCTTGTTAAAAAGGCCTTTGCTCCTAGTTGCGGGCACCAGCGTTTTCTTGAGCTTCTCCACATTTCTGTAATCGCTTCCGCTAAGTTCCAGGACTCCGAATCCGTTTGACGCTGCAGCTGCATGTATGGCTGCAGTCTTTCCGGTCCCAGACGGCCCAAAGAGCAGCAGCGGCTTCCTCTGTTTTCCGTTGACTATGTCAGAGATAAATACTGCAATCTTCTTCCTCGCTTCGCTGTTGCCTATTAGCTGGCCGAGAGTCGTTGGTTCATACTTTTCGCAGAGCATCCGATCACGCAATCATTACTTATAAATAATGGTGAGCAAAATAATAAAATACCTGGCTCATGCTCCTGTCGTCTAGTCCGGTCAAGGACGCAAGCCTCTCACGCTTGCGACCCGGGTTCAAATCCCGGCGGGAGCATCTGGCATTTTCGCCGTCAGGCGCGGGTTCGAAAAGAGAACATCAAGCCTATTCTTCCAAGCCCAAAAGCGCAAAAAGCGGGTTCGATTACGTTCAGTTCCTGAACCTCGTGAAGGAGCAAAGCGCAGAGCTTAATTTCGCCAGCTGAAAGAGCTGAAAGGCGCCGTGAACCACTTTTCCCAAAGAAATACCGGGCAGCTGCGCCATTTATTAATATTTACGCCTATTCTACTCTACTGTTGTATTTATGATAGAGATAAAGGGCCTTAAAAAGAAGTATGGCGACGGCACCTACGCCCTGAAGGGGATAGATCTTACCCTGAAGGAGAAGGCTACTGCGGTGCTGGGCAGGAACGGGGCAGGCAAGACAACACTGCTAAGGATACTCTCCACTCAATTGCTTCCTACAGGCGGGCATGCCACGATAGACGGATATGACGTTGTCACGGATGCGGACAAGCTTAGGAAGAGGATGGTAAGCGTGCCGCAGGAAGCAGGCCCATTAGGGTATCTTACTCCGGAAGAGCATATCAAGATATACCTGACCGCAAGAGGCATGTCTTTCTCAAACGCGAGGCAGGAAGCTGCACGTGCGCTGAAGAGCATCGGCCTCTGGGAATTCAGGGACAAGACTGCAGACGAGCTTTCGGGTGGCATGAAGAGAAAGATATTTGTGGCAATGGCTCTTGCATCAGATGCTGATATAATCTTCCTCGACGAGCCTACTGTGGGCCTTGATCCAATTTCGCGTATAGAAGTGTGGTCTGCGCTGAGAAGCCTGGGTAGCAAGATGGTGCTGACAACGCATTATATAGAAGAAGCGAAGGAGCTGACAAAAGACATAGTCATGATAGATGGAGGCAGGGCCAAGGCGCACGGCACTGTTGAAAGGCTATTGAGAAAAAGCGCCGGCATGGTACGGGTAGAATCAACCACGAGCGAAGAAGGCGAATATAAGATAGGCGGCATTGCAATCTCATATGTCAAGGCAAGCGAGGCGGGCAGGTATGCGGAACGCGGCTATATTGTCAAGCCTGTAGATCTTGAAGACCTCTTCATAATGAAAGGCGAAGATAAGTGAACTTTCGATTCATCTCCTTATATGCCTGGATAACAGGCACAACCGCCATAAAGCGTGGCTTCTCATATACTCTTGGATACATGATTACTCCATTGGCATTGCTCTTCCTGTTTGGCATTATATCTGGAGGAGCACTGATACCACTCGCAGTAATAGGCGGCTTAATATCCGTAACGGCTACCGGTGCGCTTTACGGGCTTTCGGATGCGGCAATGAACAGGATAGAGCTCAAGCTGCAGGATCTTTTCGTGGCTACTGACATAAGCGTGCTGGACTACATGCTTGCAATCTCTTTTAGCAATCTGATATTTTCCATGCCAGGAATACTTGTTTACATAGTCATAGTGCTCTTCATGCACCTCCTGCCTGCACTCTGGCTGATTGCCATAGCGCCAATACTTGTGCTTCTTGCAGTCTCAGTCTCCGCAATCTCGCTTATACTTGCATCGATTCCAAGGCACTTGCGCAATGTCTGGGGTTTCCTGGGCATACTGACAGTTGTCTTTACGTTTATTCCTCCATTATTTTACAAATATACTGCGCTGGCAAAGCCCCTGCTTTATATCTTCATGCTCTCCCCAGTAACTTCTGCAGCCATAATGGTGCAGAATATGGCGGGGCTTACACCATTCCTCTGGTATGCTCCAATAGTCCTCGTAGTAGAAACAGCAGTATACTTTGCCATAGCTAAGCCGCTCACGCAGTGGCGTACAAAATAAACCAAGAAGGGCAGCAGTGCACGCTAATTGGCATGTATCATTATGCTTCGCGCTTGCCATGTCTGGCGATTGCGCTAGCCTTTCTATCGGATCTGAATGCAAGCCAATTGCTTTGTTCCGTCAGTCTTATTTATACCGAAATTAAAACAAGTGTTTATAAATCTTGCATGCTGACTAAAATATAATTGAGTGAAATCTATGGCAAACAATACGCCCTATATAATAGGTGCAGTCATAATAATACTGATAATAATAGGTGCAGCTGTTTTCTTATATGCGCCATCCAAACCAGCTGCTACGCTGCCAGTCAGCCAGCAGAGCTCTTCAAATCAAAGCACGCAAACCCAGTACCAAAACGGCACCGTAAACGTTCCAATGCAGCTTACCGATCCTCCGGAAGTGCCATCCGGTACCCAATCTCTTGTCATAGCATATTCCAGTGAGCAGGTTCATCTCAGCAACGCAGGAAACCAATCAGGCTGGATATCTGCAAAAGAAAACGGCAGCATAGATCTCCTTTCCATAGTGAACCTAAGCCAGACAATAAGCACGATTTCCATTCCCGCAGGAGCCAGAATAAATATGGCAAGGTTCAATATAACTTCCGCTTCGATAGTGATAAACGGTACCACTTACAATGTAACAGTTCCAAGCGGCGAAGTCACAGCTCACATAAACGATGAGCAAGTGAACAGCTCTTCCGGAATACTGCTTGATCTTTCTCCAACAGTTGCAGAAATAGTCACTGACAATTCAACCATCTTCGTTATGGTGCCTTCATTAAGAGCAATCATAGTTGCCAATGCGTCCGCTTCCGCGAATGCTCACGTAGGCGAGAAAGCAAAATTAACCGCAAAAGAGCATGCTGAGCTTAAGTATGCGGCATCAAACATAACAATAGCAAACGCATCTATAAGCGTGGGTGCAGACAATGTGACTTATATCTCAGTCACAGTGAAGGACAATTCAAACAGCAGCGTTATTCTAAGGCACTTAAGCGTTTTCGGTAACATTAGTGTCCGTTTCAACAGCTCGCGCGTAGAAGACAAGATAAACAACTTCGTGAACGTATCTGTAAAAAGGCTGAGTAACATGTGCACAGAATACTATAATCATCTAAACCAGACGGGCGCCAATGCAAATGCATCCTCTTCCGTTTCTACCGAAGGTAACGATTCGGGAATCAGCGGCAGCGCGAATCTGAGTATTTCAGGATATGGCAGCATCGGAAATAGCCGTGAAAAGTCCTCATCGAACACCAGTGGTAAATTCAACGAAACAGAATTCAAGGATTATTTCCACCTGAATAACTCAATAGACGTGACCGGAGGGTTTGCAGGAGGAGTCCAGTTAGCATTTAATGGCAGCGTCTGCAGCGGCGATTGGGCCAATTCATCCAGGCAAGAAATCAACGGGGCAGAAATGAAAGCATCTGCGGCACTACTTCGCCGTGAGAGCGAACATAAAATGTCCCTGCTGTTTGCTATAGACAGCAACGATTCGCTGAGTCTGCCTATGGCAGAGGGAGAAGTGGAGAGCAACGGAATCGTTCTAAACGCCAACCAGTCAGTCACACTTCACTTTACCGGAGTTCTTGGGTCGCACAGCGACAACAGCATACTGCATGGCACACTTGCCTCTGGCGATGTGTATAAATTAGTAATACAGGGAGAAGATGGGGCAAGGGCGCAGACGAATGTTACGGCAGTTTCAGGTTAAGCATAGGCAATCGGCCAGGGAGCAGTGAATCTGCAGAAAACTGGCCCTGCGGCTTCCTGCAACCAGAAGGTTTGAAAGCCAATGGTCTTGCGGTTCACTCTGCAGCCTGCTTGACATATGAGATAAAGGTCTCCTCGGGAACTGCACCTTCGAAAGAGATGTGGTCATTTATTACTATTTTGGGCACTCCCATAACCCCGTACCTGCCAGAGAGCTCTGAAAATTCCATAGCTTCAATCATACTGGCTTTTATATTGGTATTTTCAAGTGCTGCCTGGTGTGCCATCCTTACTGCAGCAGGGCAGTAAGGGCAAGTCGGAGTGACAAATACTTTTATTTCGATCTCTTTGTCTATTTCCCTTATTATTTCCTTAGCTGCATTCGAGAGCCTGCTTTTCGATTGCGAAATGTCTATTAAATCTTCGACCAAGGAGCTGAATTCGTAGCCCGTAGGCATTCCATAGTAATAAATGCGCGAAGCTATTGCACCCTGAAGCAGTATAGCTGGCGTCATTTCCACACCGAGCACCTTGGCCTCTTTCTGATGGTCGTCTATATCGTAGACGAATAGCTTTAGCTTATCGTTAATGCTGCAGATCTCGTTCACTATCTTTGTTACTGTGTCGCAGTATTCGCAGCTCTCCTTTTTCTTGCTGGTAAACAGCCATATCCTTACTTCCCCCTTCAGCTCCTTTGAAAACTTGCCAGCAAGCTGTTCCCTAAGTTTTTGGTCTATTATCTCCATTTCCTAATTCACCTTAACAATAATATTTTCCTTTTTCCCTAAATCCTTTTCACGGCCATTTTCGCAGAAGCAATATCGCTCTCCGCGCATGCAGACATCATGGCTGTGCAACTGTATATTTTATAAGATTTTAGCTATTTAAATAAGAAAGTAACGGCAGTGTTACCTATGCAAAGCGCAGACTCCTTTTCAAGAATTATCAATATTATGGGCACCAAGCAGAAATGGCATATAATGAGATGCCTCTTAATAGGGCATACTAAGTTTAACCAGATCAAGCGCGACTGCAATATGAGCTCCGCTTCACTTTCAAGAACACTGAAGTACTTGGAATCGAGGGGGCTGGTAACCAAGCGCATCTCAAAGTCCCAGAATCCGTCTTCAGAATATCTGCTTACAAAAGCAGGCCTCGAGTTTTCAGATGCAATAGACGCTCTGTCCAAACTTGGCAAACGCATATAGCGTATTTTGTACAGCCATCCTTTCTGTAGATATTTTATGCAAGCATCTTCTGATCCAGATAGTTGAATCAGAATTAGTAGGGCAAGCGCTTCTTCCAATCAAGGCCCAATAATATATTATGCATGAGCGTATAGATAGTGAAAGATTTGATGGCTGGGCTTTATACCGCAATAGAAATAACGGCGCTGCTTGCAGGCTTTGTGCTGGCTGCTGAGATCGTTGCAGAGGGAACGCACAGGCTGGAGCCGCTTCTTGGCCAGGGCATGGCAGGCGGAGTGCTTCTGGGCCTGATGGGCTCCCTCCCGGAAACCATATTTGTAGTAATAGCAGTGCTAAGCGGGTCATTTAGCGTGGCTGTGGGCACTGCGATAGGCGGAAATATACTCTTATTCACGCTTGGGATAGGACTTGCGATAGTTATCTATGCGTTGAAATGGAAAAAGAGCTTAAAGATGAAGGAGGACTATCACATAGATCTCTATTTCTTCGCAGCTTCAACGATAGGGATAGGACTGCTGATACTTTATGGTTCTCTGGATATCCTCTCGGGACTGGCGCTAAGCGCCGTATATGTGCTGTATGTGCTCTACAGGTACAAGCAAACTTCAGTTTATATTAAAAACAACAATATCACAAAGGAAGGCACTAAGCTGCTCCTAAAAGGCGTGTTCTATATTGTGATAGGTGCGATATTGGTGATTCTGCTTTCAAAGCCATTCATAGAATCAATAAGCTCTCTTGCGACAGACCTGCGCATACCTTTAATATTGGCAGCTCTTGTAATCTCGCCTATTGCAGCGGACTTCGGCGAAAACCTTTCTGCATACAGGGTGGTAATGAAAAGCCCGGGCGGCGGATCAACAGCGATAGTCAGCTTTCTCGGAGGCAAGCTCGAGAACAATACGATATTGCTTGGCCTAATAGGCATCATCGCAGGCATAATGTATGGTGTGCCTGTAAGCATTAAGTCGTCAATTCCTGAATTGCTTACGGTAATAGGTGTCAATATAGTGGCTATTGCATTCATTGCAAAGGGCAGGTTCGGCTACAAGGAGGGAATAATTCTCGTCGTACTGTATTTCATCGGCATAGCTGCGGCATTCATTCTATGACCTGGCAGTATACTTGATGTACCTGCTAAGGCAAACAAGAAAAACCAGGGCAATCGCCACTGACGGAATCCAGACAATCAGATCTCCAAGGAGGTGCTGCAAGCCAAGCAATGCTATCGATATAGTTACGTAGTCTAATGAGCCGTCTACGTATGCGTGTGCAAGAATGGCGATTGCAAGGTTGCGCATGGCCTTGGTTTTATCTTGCCCCATGCCCCTTTTGAGAAATGCAGCTGTTCCGGTATGGAAGGCCATCGAGAAAGGAGCCTGCAGTATTACTGGAACGATGCTCGCCAGGCCTATCGCAGCTTCCTGCGAAGCGCTGATGTTAAGGCCTGGTGCAAGAGCAACAAGAAAGATCAGTATGTCGATTGCTGCAAATCCAAAGCCAACCCACGGAGCAAGCCTCTCCGAATTGTATTTTACAGCGAAGAATTTGGCCAGTTCCTGCCAGAAACCTGCCATCAAGCCTAAGAAAGCAGCTATCAGCAGCGGATAACTCCTCTCCAATGCCACATACGCTGCGCTTCCTGCCTTGGCTCCAAGTCCCCTAATAAAAATCAGGTATAGCACAGGCATGGACTGGAGAATACCCTGTATGAATATGGCGCCAAGCATGAAGGCCATGCCGATTATTATCGCAGTCGCAACCCTCTCTTTTCTCGGAAGCAGGAAGAATGCAGCTATGAATGAGATTATGCTGAAGACTATCCCAAGGCTTAATGTTACGGCTATCATATACAAATACCTTAAGGGAAAAGGCTTTATTCATTCTCCCCGTATCGCTATCTATATAAACCTTAAATTTTTAATCTATCTGCTGTTTAATCTTGAAGTGGTCGAATGTCAGAAGAAAAAACCTATGCATCAATGAAGGATATAAAGTCCGGAAGATTCATATTGATAGATAATATTCCATGCCGGGTCGTGGAGATAGATACGTCAGCTCCGGGCAAGCACGGTGCGGCAAAGATGAGGATAACAGCGGTAGGCGTCTTTGACGGCCAGAAAAGGACTTTGCTGAAACCCAGCAGCGCTGACGCAGAAGTCCCGATTATAAGCAAGAAAAAGGCCCAGGTAGTTTCCATTTCCGGAACATCAGCCCAGCTAATGGATCTTGAGACTTATGATACATACGAGGTTGCAATACCTGAGGACATGAGGGATGCGCTGAAAAACGGAGCGGAAGTTGAAGTAATAGAATATGGGGAGAACAGGGCCATCTCGAGGATATCAGGCACAGTATAGTTGATTTTATGGACATGGAAATAAAGGTAGAAAATGAAAAAGAGAACAAGATGCTAAATAGGAAGGAGCTGCAGCTTCATCTAAGCTACGAGCAGAATACGCCTTCGAGGGAAGAGGTAAAGAAGGAGGTATGCAAAAAGTTCAGCCTCAATCCAGATAGCACAGAAATAGTTGCAATAGAACAGCAATACGGCTCGAGATCCAGCATTGTGACTGTGCATTCATATTCAAGCAAAGAGCTCCTTCAGGCAATGCTTAAAAAGAAGGGAAAGAAGAGGGATGGCGCAGCAAAGGAGGGTAATGCGCACGCCAAGGCAGCAGATGTTAAGAAAGAAGAGAAGAAAGATGCGGGGAAGAAGTAAAGGTTTTATTTATGGCTGAAGCTAAAAAAGAGGATAAGAAACCAAAAAAAGTGGAAAAATTCAAAGAGGCAGAGAAGTTCTGTCCAAAGTGCGGGGTCAGGATGGGCGTACACGCTGATAGATACACATGCGGAAGGTGTAGGTATACCGAGTGGAAGAAACCGGCGTAAAACCGTCCCTGCCAAAGCAAGCAGTAGCCACGGCCTGATCTCTTACTTGTCTGTGCCTGAGTCGTACAAACCGCCGCGTTATTTGTGGATGCGCCGTGGTTTGGCATGGTATCTTGTCCTATCGGGAATTTTTCTTTCCCTGCTCCTTTTGCTGACAGGCATGGTTCTGTCTTTTAATTATGCAGGGATGATCCAAAACGCGCAGCTTCCCTTCTTTGAGGATGTTGCGCAGGGGTTCTCATTCTCCCTGTGCGCAGTATTCTACCTCCTGCTTAACAGGGCAGTCAAGATAAATGCAACAAAGAGCCATTCATACGGCATCGCAGTCATATTCGCTTCGATAGGCGTATTTCTCTCCATTTTTCTAGTGGTCTCTGATTTGCTGGCAGCTCTGCCGCTTTCTCATGGCAGTCTTGCATTATACTCGATTCTGACGCTCATTGTCTCTGTACTTATAAGCATATTGGCCTCTATAAAAATTTCAAATGCCGGCCTTCTAATTCCGGAGAGGAAACCCGGGAAAAACACGAAGAAAGAAAGCATAGCGGGCATGCTCGGGCTAAGCAGGGAGAGGCTCACGTTGCAGTTGGTTCTTCTTGGAGTAGTCATATTCATCATAATCTTCCTTTTTGAGGTGGCAATCAGCCTGATAAGCATAGCCACAAATGTAAAAATCAACACCAACGTCGGCAGCGTGTTTTCAGGCGCGCCCTTCTGGTTCATAATATTCCTGGCTGTAATTGAACCTATAAACGAAGAAGTGCTCTTCAGGGGGCTTATGGTGCCCAGGATAGGCATAGTGTTCAGCTCGCTACTCTTCGCAGCAGGCCACGTGAGCTATAATTCGACTTTCGGCATAGAAGTAATATTCGCATTTGTCTTCGGCATCATTGCTTCCTATATGTTCCGCAAAACAAAATCCCTCTACCCTTCAATCACAGCCCACATACTGGTGAACACGCTGGCCGCAATTTCTTTGCTCCATTAACTGTCTCTACATTTATCGCACAGGCATGTAGTCTTTTTTTGGTTTCTTTAGGAAGTTGTATCTGAAGATGTTGCCTACATAGTACTTGAAAAAGCCCCACATCCCCCAGTCATCTATTCTTCTAGTGCTGGTATATACTCTTGCCTGCAAAAAGATCCTTGTCTTTCCATATTTCTTCAGCCGCTTTGAGAGGTCCCAGTCCTCATATGTAACAAGGCCGGGGTCAAAGCCGCCGCTTTTTTTGAAGACCTTCTTCCTTACCGCAAAATTGGAGCCGATGACCGAAGGCCTTCCAAGCGCGATGCTTATCCAGACAAATATCACCGATACGAAGATATAGCCAAGTTTTATCCTGAGCTTTCTCTTCTCCAGCGGCAGTATAAGGCCTGTCGCAACAGCCAGCTCCTTGTCGCGAAACGCCTTCTCATACTCTTCAAGCAGATTGTACTTTGGTTTGGTGTCTGCATCCAAAAATAAGAGTATCTCCCCCCTGGCAGCAGCTGCACCTTTATTTCTCGCCCTTGCGACTCCGTGCCCTTTGTCTATTATTACCCTGGCATTTTTTCCCGCGATCTGCGCAGTCCTGTCATTGCCCTTTCTGTATACCACTATTGCTTCAAAGTCTTTGAATGTCTGCTGCTTCAGTCCTGCAAAAGCATAGCCTATGTACCTCTCCTCGTTGTATGCGGGTATTATAACGCTGAAATAAGGTTTGCTCTTTTTCTCCATAATAATGCTTCCAAGGCCTACCTATCACTTTGCTGTACTGTCATATATCTCAGCTACGCCTCTTATAAGTATATAAGCAAGCAGTACAGCCGTCAGCATGTAGCCTACAACAATCGGGTAGTGGTAGTTAGACACGTATACTAGGGCGAGGTAGGCAAACGTAACGAATTTTACCACGTTTATTCCGCCCCTGCCTATATTTGATGAATACACCTTCTGTGCAAAGCCTGTTTTCATCTTGGACGAAGTGCCGCGCTGGCCCATGAAGGCGTCTACAAACGAGTGCCTAAGGACCACCAAAAGAAGCACATACAACGGAAGAAGATGCAGATACGTGAAGACTATCCAGAACGAATACTCTACTGCCCTGTCTCCAGCAACGTCAAACCTGGCTCCATACGGATTGTGGCCCGCTATGCTGTGCTTGAACTGTGCAACCTTCTTTTTTTCTGCTGCGTTTCCTGAAGCCGCTTTCAGGTAGGTAATGAAGCTTATGCCTCCTTTGCTCTCTTCGTTCACTGCAAGGAAGCCGTCGAATGCATCCAGGAACATGACAAGCGCAATGAGGAAAATTATAAGCGCCGCATTAAGCTTTAGTATGATCATATATACTACTGCTATGGCTAGCAGAGTCCTGAATATAGTGGCAGCATCAGCGCTTCGCATAAAACCGTTTATTTATTATTTCAACGCAAGATTTATTAAAATCGCTTTCAAATTACTTCTATAGAAAACTTATACTTAGTGATATCATTGCAGGATCTTAACAGCAAAGAGGAAGAGGTGCTTGCGTACTGGAAAGAGAACCGGATACTGGAAAAGGTCAGGGCCAGGAACAAGAGCAGGAAGCCTTACTATTTCCTTGACGGCCCTCCTTTTGTCAGCGGCGACCTGCACCCTGCGCAGATATGGACCAAGACGATGAAGGATGTTGCCGTAAGATACAAGAGATACCGCGGTTTTAATGTGGTAGACAGAGCCGGTTACGATGTGCATGGCCTGCCGGTAGAGAACAGGCTGGAAAAGGAGCTCGGAGTCCAGTCCAAGAAGGATATCGAAGAAAAGATAGGCGTAGAAAAATTCGTTAACGAGTGCAGGGCATACGTGGAAAAGTACATAGGCCGCATGGACGCGGATTACGAGCGTTTTGGCATTTCACTCGATTTCAAGAACCCCTATCTGCCTTATAAGAACGAATACATAGAAACGGCCTGGGGCATGTTCAAGAAGGCAAGCGAGAACGGATTCCTCTACAAAGGCAAGCGCACCCTTATATACTGCCCCCACTGCGAGACACCGCTGTCACAAGGAAGCATGGAAGTAGAGTACAGAGACGTAGATGATCCATCTATATACGTCGCGTTCAGGATAGACGAGAAGAGATCCAGGCCAGGCATAGCGCTTCCTCCGGACAGTTATCTGGTAATATGGACAACAACGCCATGGACGCTTCCTGCAAATGTTTCAGTGGCCGCAAACCCTAAAAACACGTATGTGATGGTAAATGCGGCAGGCAAGAATATGATAATAGCCAAGGAGAGGCTTGCAGCATTCGAGGCCGTAATGAAGGAGAGCCTTGTGATCATAAACGAGTTTCAGGGCAGCGAATTGCATGATATCTATTACATAAGCCCACTCGAGGCAAAAGTTCCGAAGCAGGCGGAGCTAAGGAAGTACCACAGAGTAATCTTCTCTGAAAGCCTTGTCTCCATGGGCGAAGGAACAGGCCTGGTGCATATGGCGCCGGGAAACGGGGTTGATGACTATGCGGTTGGGAAGCTGAACAAGCTGCCAATTTTTTCACCTGTCAATCCTGATGCAACATACAATGAAGACGCAGGAGTATACAAGGGCATCAAGGTTCCCACAGATGCCAACAAAGCGGTGCTTGAAGATCTTGAAGCGTCAGGCGCACTTCTAAGCAGGAGCTCCATACGCCACAGCTATCCTTTCTGCTGGAGATGCAGCTCAAAGCTGATCTTTCTCGCCACAGACCAGTGGTTCATGAATGTCCAAAGAATAAAAAAGAAGCTTGTCAGGCAGAATGAGAGAGTTAACTGGCACCCGCAGGAAGTGAAGGGCTGGCAGAAAGCAGTGCTTGAGAATTCTCCGGACTGGTGCATCTCCAGGCAAAGATACTGGGGAATACCAATGCCTATCTGGGTATGCGGAGCCTGCAAGAAGATGAAGGTAATAGGATCAGCTCAAGAACTAAGGGAAAATGCTACAAATCAGGAAGAAGCACTCAACCTGCGTGATCTCCACAGGCCTTACATAGACAAGATAAAGTTAAAGTGCGAATGCGGAGGCAGCATGGAGAGAACAAGGGACATTCTTGACGGATGGTTTGATTCAGGGATAACCTTCAGGGCGAGCCTTACCGAGGAGCAGTTCAAAGAATTCTTCCCGGTGGACCTGATAGTTGAGTACATAGAGCAGATCCGCGCATGGTTCCAGTACCTGATGAAGTGCGGGGTAATGGTCTACGGGAAGATACCTTTCAGGAATGCGATGGTGCATGGCATAATGGCAGGCACTGATGGAAGGAAGATGAGCAAGAGCTTCGGCAATTTCAGGCCTCTGAATGAGATAACCAGAATGTTCACTGCAGATGCCTTCAGGCTCTGGAGCATCGATCACCAGCCAATACTTAATAGAAATCTCAATGAAGCAGAGATAAAAGAGAGCGGCAAGATAATAAGCGTTCTTTACAATATATCAAATCTGCTCTCAGAATACGCAGACATGCTCGGCATAAAGCTCCAGGCAAAGCCTAGAGCAAAATCCGTTTCCCTTGACGAGATTGATGCCTGGATAGTGTCAAGGACAGAGTCAATAATATACTCGGTAACAGAGCATCTGGAAAAGTATGAGGCGTACAGGGCAGCTTCGGAACTGAGGAACTTTATACTGGAGGACTTCAGCAGGTTCTACCTCAAAATTGCAAAGAAGAGGCTTTTATACGGGAACAGGGGCCAGGCAGCGGAGATACTGGGCATAGCCAATTATGTGCTCTATAACGTACTCCTGCTTACTTCAGTTATCACTCCATTTTCCTCAGAATCCATATATCTTGAAAGATACAGGCGCAGTGAATCTATTTTCCTGGAGAAATGGCCGCAGGCAAAGCAAAAAGCCATAAACAAGGAGCTTGAAGTGCAGATGGGGATAGCAAAGGATGCAATAACTGCGCTTCTGAACAGCAGGGAAAAGGCAAATATAACGCTCAGATGGCCGATATCAAAGGCCATAATAGAGGTCAGGGATGACGTCTCAAAAGCAGCACTGGAGAGGCTCTCAGGGATAGTAAAGGATGCAGTCAATGCAAAGGAGCTTGAGCTGAAGAGGATAAAAGGCGCAAGCGAAGAGGTGAGGCCTGTATTTTCCAGGCTGGGGCCTGTCTTCAAAGACAAGGCCTCGGCAATAGCAGAGGCGCTGAAGAAGAGCGATCCCAATGAGATGAGAAGCCAGGTAGAGAAAGCGGGAAGATACGCACTCAGAATCGGCGCAGAGATATTTGAGATAAAGCCGGACCAGTTCGCCATACTTGAATTGAAGGGCGAGGGTGATGCGGTGGCCTTCAGCCACGGCAGCGCATACATAGACAGGAACATAAGCAGAGAGTTGAAGGAAGAAGCGCTTGTCAGGGAATTCGAACGGAGAGTTCAGCTTCTAAGGAAGAAACTGGAGCTGAAGAAGCCTGACAAGATTGAGCTGCTTTACAAAGCATCTCCAGGGCTCTCAGGAATAGTAGCAGCGAACAAACAGCAAATTGCAAGGAACCTAAACGCAAAGGAAATAAGGGAAGCAGAATTGCCTGAAGATTCAGAAAACTTCGACATCGAAGGTGAAGTGTTCAGGCTGCAGGTAAGGAAACTGTAAGCTTATACTCCTGAGCTCGTCTGGCTCTTGAAAGCGCGCCTCTTCCTTATATCGCTCCAGTCATCCTTGCAGATGAAGACTCTCTCCGTCTGGCTTATCTTTCTGGAGCTCTTCACGCATTCTATCCCTATCTTGCGCTTGCAGTAGTTGCATGTGCTGGCCTTGTATATATCCTTTCCACATCTTTCGCATATCATAGTCTCACTATAGTGATTTCGCATATTCATATGCCGAATAACTATTAAATAGCTACCGCATCCATCGCATCCATCTCCTCAGTCAGGCAAGCTCAACCTTAAATAACAGATATCTGCAATCATTATCCTGGAGCCTTATGGAGAGAGTTCTGATTGAAACCCATGGTTGCACGCTAAATAAAGCAGACAGTGAGATCATAGAGTCAATTCTCAAGGAACAGGGGTTCTCTGTCGAGAAGGGACAAGCTACCCTGCAGAACATCAATAGCTATGATTACATAATAATAAACACGTGCACTGTGAAGAAGCCCACTGAGCAGAAAATGCTTGACAGGCTAGGCAGACTTGGCAGGTCAGGAAAAAAGATCATAGTTACTGGCTGTCTTGCCACTGCCAGCCCTGAGAAGGTAAAGAAAGCCGCCCCTGCCGCTGCTATAGTAAGCACCAGCAGGATAACAGAGATGGCTGGCGTACTTTCCAGCGCAGGAAAATGGGGCGACGCCAGGCTAGGCTATGCAAGAAAGGACAAGATGGCCTATTATAATGCAAGCGGAGCCGTGATAGCCCGCATACCCATAAGCGAAGGATGCCTGAGCAGCTGCAGCTTCTGCGAGACCAAATTCGCGCGCGGCCCATTGAACAGCTTCTCGGAAGAGCTCATCCTCAAGGCGATCTCGGATTCTGTAAAGCGCGGCTCAAAAGAGATAGAGCTTGCGTCGCAGGATACGGGTGCCTACGGCTTCGACAAAAAGACGAATATAGCGGAGCTTCTCCAGAGGGCTTCTGAGATAGAAGGCGAATTCAGTATAAGGGTAGGCATGCTGAATCCGGAGCACCTTCACAGATACCTCGATGAACTGATAGCAGCCTACAGAATGGGCAAGGCGTTCAGGTTTATTCATCTGCCGGTGCAGTCGGCCAGCAACAGGATACTGAAGAGCATGGGGAGGAACTACACGATAGAGGAATTCAACTCATATGTATCGGAACTGAGGAAGAAGGTTCCTGGAATAAACCTTGAGACTGATGTAATAGTAGGGTATCCCCTCGAAACTGAAGACGATTTTGAAGAAACAGCCAGATTTGCAGAGGAGCAGCGCCCGAATGTTACAAATGTATCAAAGTTTTCAATCAGGCCCCACGCTGCAGCTTCTCGGATGAAGCAACTCCACAACGGCGTGGTGAAGGAAAGGAGCGTTAAGATCTCAAGGCTTGTCAGGAAGATACAGGCTGAGGATCTGTCAAAGTTTATAGGAATGAGGAAAAGGGTGCTCATAACAGAGAGAAATGCGAAATCGCTTTCCGGAAGGGACGAATTCTACACGCAAGTGGCAGTCCTCCATGGAGACCGCGAAGTTCCAATAGGCGGCTATGTTGAGGCAGAGATTGTTGGAAACTCATATGCCTGCCTGATCTCCAGGCCTCTCTGATTTCAGCGCATCATGCATTGCCAATCTGCTCCTAAGCTGTCTGATTCCTGCATAGCTTATCATGCTGCAGAATGCGTGGTAAAGTTTTATAAGTGCAACTTGGCTATAAGTAATAGGTATTATGCATGTATCCTGAGGATATACAGAAGCTGCTTGACAAGCAAGGAATCAAGGCAGGTGACCTTGTAAAGATAAAATTGCATGGCAGGGAGTTTGAGGGTACGCTGATGCCAAAGCCAGAGTCCGGAAGCAAAGATTCGATCATACTCAAGTTTGCAAACGGCTACAACGTTGGACTGAAGATGGATGCCGGTTTCAGAATAGAAAAAATAAGGAGCCAGCCTGCCATAGCATTTCCTTCCGGATCACTCCATTTCAAGCCCGCTCTGAGTAAGGTGGAGATGATTTACACCGGAGGCACGATAGGCAGCAAAATAGACTATCTTACCGGAGGCGTGCATATGCTTACGAAACCGGATGAGCTGCTGTATGATGTACCGGAGCTCGCGGAGATAGCAGAAATAAGGGTAAACAACCTGATGAGCATCGCAAGCGAGGACATCTCCTACATGGAGTGGCAGAAAATCGCGAAGTCAGCAGCGGATGCCCTTAATAAAGACGCTGAAGGCGTTATAATAACAATGGGCACAGACACCATGCACTATACTTCGGCTGCACTTAGTTTCATGCTTAACAACCTAAATGCGCCTGTAGTAATTACAGGCGCACAGAGGAGCAGCGACCGCGGCTCAAGCGACGCATTCACCAATCTGATAAGCGCCGCATATCTTGCGTCAAGCAGCAACATAGCTGAAGTAGGGATATGCATGCATACTGGCACATCTGACAATGAATGGGGTTTCCTCAGAGGAACGAAGGTGAGGAAGATGCATACTACCAGAAGGGATGCGTTCAAGCCGGTAAATTCCAGGCCGATAGCAACAGTGGATGGCAAGGGCAGGATAAGATACATCAGCGAATACAAGAAGGTTGACGATGAGCGTGCGGATGCAAAAGTAAATGCAGTTACCAAATTCGAGCCCAAAGTGGCCCTCCATAAGGTATACCCGAATTCAAGCCCCGAGCTGCTTGACTATTATGTAGAGAAGGGGTACAGGGGTGTGATACTGGAGGTTACGGGGATGGGACATGCGCCTGTTTCTACCAGGCATGCAGAATACAACTGGCTTGGCAATATTAAAAAGGCAGTAGATGCAGGCACCATAATAGGCATAACATCGCAGTGCCTGTACGGCAGGGTAAATAGTATGGTCTATAGAAATGCCAGGCTGATGAGCAGCGCCGGCGCAATATACTGCGAAGACATGCTTCCAGAGGTGGCTTACGTAAAGCTTGGTTTCCTGCTTGGAAACTACTCCAAGGAGAAAAGCGGGGAGCTGCTGGGCAAAGACATCTCGGGCGAGATAACTAAGAGAAGCGAAATCGAGGTATGAAGATGCGCGAAAAATCCTTCTACAAGGAAATCGGGTTCAGGTGCGGCCTGGAGATACACCAGCGCCTTGCAGCAGAGGAGAAGCTTTTCTGCCCGTGCTCCGCAAATATGGCGGCTGACCAATTAATAGGGAAGATTGAAAGGGAGCAGCGCGCGGTGGCCGGAGAGCTTGGCGCCATAGACCTATCTACTCTTGTGGAAAGCGGCAAGAAGAGGAGGTTTATCTATAACTTATACAATAAAGGAACATGCCTGGTAGACATAGACGAAGAGCCTCCGCATTCGCCAAATAAAGAAGCGCTCAGAACAGCGCTTATAATAGCAAGCTCATTGAAATGCGAGCTTACCTATGAGATTGAGCCAATGAGGAAGGCTGTGGTCGACGGCAGCGATCCAAGCGCATTTCAGAGGAGCATGCTGGTGGGCTACGACGGGCACATGGAGGTTAATGGCCGGCGTGTAGCCATACCTTCGGTCTTCCTCGAAGAGGAGTCAGGAGGCATAGAGGAGAATGATGAAAACTCGGCAACGTATAATCTCGACAGGCTAGGCATACCCCTCATTGAGATAGATACCGATCCCTCGATAGAAGATCCGGTCCATGCAAAGGAAGTGGCCAAGGCAATAGGCCTGATACTGCGCATAACGGGGATGGTGCAGCGCGGCATAGGCTCAATACGCCAGGACGTAAATATCTCCATAAGGGGCGGAGAGCGCGTAGAGATAAAGGGCTTTCAGGATCTTGACAAAATGGACCTGATAATAGACACCGAGATAAACAGGCACATGAAGCTGCTTGAAATAAAAGAGGAGCTTGCAAAGAGAAAGGCCAGGGTGGGCAAGCCGGTAAATGTTACTGGCGCATTTACAAATACCCGCGTGAAGATACTGGACGAGCAGATCAAGAAGGGCGGCGTTGCACTGGCCGTTAAGCTTGAGGGTTATAAAGGCCTGCTGGGCATGGAGATAGCTCCGGAGACGCGCCTCGGAAGCGAGATAAGCAGCTACGCAAAGACGGCAGGGGCAAAAGGCATAATTCACAGCGATGAGAATCTGAAAGAATATGGATTTTCTTCCGAAGAGCTGGAGTGGCTCTCAAAGGATCTTGGAATCGGACCCCATGACGCATTTATTATGATAGCAGAATCTGCAGAGAGGTGCGGCAGGGCCATGGAGATGGCAATAAAAAGGGCAGAGATGGCGAAGGGAGGAGTTCCTCCCGAGACAAGGAGCATAAGCATGCGCAGCCATGCTACCAGATTCCTGCGTCCGATGCCCGGCGGCTCAAGGATGTATCCTGAGACAGATCTATTCCCAGTCTCTGCCGCAGAGATTGCAAAGGAGGCGGAAAAGATGAGAGTTGACCCGGTTGCAATCTCAAGAGAGTTGGAAGCGGAGATAGGTAATAGGCAGCTTGCAGAGCAGATGCTCTGGTCTAAAGACCTGCAGCTATATAAGCGCATAGTAAAATCAGCCAATGCAACGCCATTTGTAGTCGCGTCCATACTGCTTGAAAAAATGAAAGAGCTGAAAAGAAACGGCGTGGATGTCGATTCGGTAAACGAGGAAGCGCTTGTCAGGGCATTCGAGCTCTATTCACGCGACGCAATAACAAGGATAGGCATAGAGGCAATAATAAGGCATACGCCTGCCTCGGCCAGAGAAGTCGAGCGCATAGTAAAGGAAGAGCATCTGAAAAAAATAACGGGCAACGAGCTTGCGGAGCTCGTAAGCAAGTACGGCAGCGGTTCGAAAGCAGAAGAGGTATTTAAGCAGATAATGCTCAAGTATAAGCTGAACATTGATGCTAAAGAACTTAAAAGTGTTTTAGGTGTGAAAGATGGAGTATAAAATAATAGGAAACTCGATGCAGGTGCTCAACGTTTCGCTGGATGAAGGGGAAAGCATACTGTCAGATTCAGGGAAACTTGTCAGCAAGACAGAGACAATACAGATGGCGCCGCATCTTGTGGGCGGGCTTGTAGGCGCGATAGAGAGGAAGGTTACCGGGGCAACTGCCATGCTTACCATATTTTCCGCAAAGGGCGACAAGGGGATGGTTTCAGTTTCCGGAGTGATGCCGGGAAAGATAAGGTGCATTACACTTGCAGAAGGGGAGCAGTTTGTTACTGAGGATCACGCATTTCTGGCATGCGACAGCACCGTCCAGTACAAGATCGAGCCTGTGGGCATAGGCGCCGCATTCTTCGGCGGTGCAGGCCTGATACTCCAGAGGTTTGTAGGGCCGGGAAACGTTTACATGCATGTAGTGGGAGACACAATAGAATACGACCTTGACGGCACAGCCGCACTTGAGGTGGATCCGGGCCACATAGCAGGCTTTGACGCCAACCTGCAATACAGAATACGTTTTGTAGACAACATACGCACCGCAATGTTCGGAGGAGTGGGTCTCTTCCTCGCCAAATTCACAGGAAAAGGAAAGGTAATACTCCACACTGTTTCCAGGTTCAAACTCACTTCTGAGGTATATCTGGAAGGCCGCCAGGAGAATCCTCCGAAAAAATAGGCGCGAATGCATGGAAAAGCCAGAAACGGTGTACAATGGCACGTCACTGCGCGTGGAGAGATACCCTGTAGGCAAGGGGAGGAAGAGAGAGCACTTTGAGAGGGTGATAAGCCCTGACTCTGTAATGATAATACCTGTATTGAAAGACGGAAGGCTGCTGATAGAAAGGCAATTCAGGCACAGCATAGGGAAGTATCTCTACGAGCTTCCTGCAGGCAGGATGGAAGCCGGAGAGGATCCGTGGCAAACTGCGCATAGAGAGCTTGAGGAAGAGACAGGATACAAGGCAATGAAGATGAAGTTTCTGCTCAGCTCGTATCCCTCTCCAGGACACGATACGGAAGTGATGCGCGTTTACCTTGCAACAGGCCTTGCAAGGGGGAAGACGCACAAGGATCAGAACGAGATAATTTCAACAAGGGCGATGACAGCCGGAGAACTGCTGCACCTGATTAAAAACGGCCGCATACCTGATATGAAGACGATAGCCGGCATACTCCTCTATCTCAGCCTATACGGCAATGCCAGTAGAATCCATTGAATAAAGCACAATTTATTTAAAACCTACAGTGCATATAAATAACGTCAACGGCCATAGGAGCAGGGTCACGCCCGAACCCATCCCGAACTCGGAAGCTAAGCCTGCTCACGATGTGGAATACTGCCTAACCGGCGGGAAAACACATTGCTGTTGGCACTATTTATCCCTCAAGGATTATCTTTGAGGCAAGCTGCTGCATGTTTATTGCATTGCTGCCAGGCGCGGCGCCGGCCCTTATGGCCACATCGAGAGATTCGTAGATGCGGTAAAAGTGCCCCAGCGCATATCCATGATGTACTCCTATACGATCCGCATAAGCAGCTATCACCTTGGAAGATGCGATGGCATCTTCATCAGCTCCATGTCCAAGAACCCTGCTTATCGCCACTTCGTCGCACTTATTTATCCCTATCCCGGCATCACACTCGTTCCTGCTTAGCCATCTGCACTCGAAGGCCTCCAATTGTTGATCCTTCCCCTGCTGCTGAGCAGCAGCAACCACAATCACGTCAAGCTTCCGGATAAGCTCGGCGCTTACCTTGAAAGGACGCAATTGCAGGCCGCCTAACAAGGCGTCTGGTTCACGAAAACCATCGATTGCAACTGCAAAGTGCATGCAAAGATCATCGCATCTAAATACGGCGTTGGCCTGCCCCGGAACCAGTGTGTCAACGAAGATGCGATCATAACCTGCAAGTTCGCAATTTTTTCCTAAAAGCCAGGACATGCCTGCTTTCGTTGCGCCGCTGCAGGGCAGAATTGTGTTTTCATACGGCAGCCTGTCTGGCAGCATGCGCTCGCCACTGCACAATATTGCTGTTCTGTGGTGGATCGGGACAAGCGGCAGAAGCAGCATCAGCAGGTCAGCGCCCCTTCCACCTTCAGATATCACTGCAATATTCATCTCCGTACGCAGAGCCAGGCTCAGATACGCAAGCATATCGCTTTCAATAGCGTACTGCAAAGGGCATTGGGGTTCTGGGACCATAGTATTGAATTTCCATTCTAAAAATGCGTCTTCCCGGTTCTTTGCTGCACGCAGTGCGCTGGACTTCAGCATTCGAAATGCTTTTATCATAGTATCAAATCATATACTTGAATATATGATAATACTTATCTGACGGGAAAGCTTATATATATTTCTAAACCCGTTGTATAAGAATAAAACCTGCAGAAGTACAATAACACCGAATATACATTTATAAAACTTAATGTAGTTAGGTTATATTGTGGTGCGTGAAGTGGCGAAGAGAGAAAAACCTGAAGATGGAATATGGCTTATCAGAAAGGTCCTGAGCAAGCCTAATTATGCGGTCTTGAAGCTGCTTATGGTAAAGTCCCCGAGGACTACCCGCGAGCTCTATACTGTGCTTGGCAAAAGTTTCACAAGGAAGACGCTTATACTGACGCTTAGGAACCTGTCAATGAACTTAAATATTTTGCAGCCTACGCACATAAGGACAGACCGGGGATATGACTTGGGCTACAATATAAACCCTAAACTTAAGGAAGTGATTAAGTCGATGGAGAAGTTTGAAAAGATAGTGGAGAGCATAACAGGAATAAAGGAATAAGCTGCGCAGTAGATAAGCACAAGTTTGTTATTTATTTGCCTTCCCATCTCTATCATAAAGAGGATTTTAGATGATACTCAATAAACCATACCTTCTCTCTGAGATTAAAAAACTCACGCCTACTGTCTCTTCGTTTGTTTTCAGCCCGCAGGACAAAGTGAGCATAGACTTTTCGCCTGGAATGTTTGCAATGCTCCAGTTCAAGGGTGAGCAGCTCGGAGAAACAGTCGCAAGGGCCTTCTCAATGGCGAACTGCCCCCCGTCGCCTGAATTCGAATTCCTTATTGCACTGGTCCACGGAAAGCTTACCTCGCACCTTGAGAATGCGAAGGTAGGCGACCTTTACTATATCTCAGCGCCTTACGGCCAGTTCAAGTTTGATTTCAGCGAAAAGAACAAGTTTCTTTTCCTGGCCGGCGGAACAGGGCTGGCCCCGTTTATTTCAATGCTGCGATACATCAAATCCAAGGGAATAAAAGCAGACTGCAGGCTCATATACAGCGTAAAGTATCCTGACGAGATAATAAACAAGGAAGAGCTGGAGGCTTTTGGCAGGAGCATAGGTCTTAAGACAACAGTTACCGTCACCAGGCCGCAGCCTGGAGACGGCTGGAGTGGCGAAAAAGGGCATGTAAATGCCGAAATGATAAAAAGAGACGCTCCGGATTGCGCTGACAGGATAAGCTACATATGCGGGCCACCTGCGTTTGTCAAGGCCCTCAAAGATGCGCTGATAAGCCTCGGCGTAAACGAGAAGAGCATAAAGGCAGAGATGTGGGGAGAATAAGTATTTCCTGCACTGCCATAATGTTAGACAAATAACTAACAGATGTAAAGGGCTTTAAGCTAGCAGCAACGATGCTTCAAATGAATATTAAGCAATTTTAAGCAATTGATTCTATGGCCGGTATAATAGGTTATGGCGCGCATGTGCCTAGATACAGGATAAAAGTCGAAGAGATAGCCAAGGTATGGGACGAAGACGCGAAGAGCATCAAGAACGGGCTTAATATAGCGGAGAAGAGCGTACCATCGCACGATGAGGATGCGGCTACAATAGCAACCGAGGCGGGCAGGCGTGCTGTGCATCATGCAGGAATTGACCCTAAGGAGCTAGGTGCAATATATGTGGGTTCAGAATCCCATCCGTATGCGGTCAAACCCACTGCAACTGTTGTTTCGCAGGCAATCGGAGCGGGCAATAACCTCACTGCGGCGGACCTCGAGTTCGCGTGCAAGGCAGGCACTGCCGGATTACAGATGCTTATGGGCATGACAGACAGCGGCATGATAAAATACGGCATGTCGATAGGCAGCGATACTTCCCAGGGCAGGCCGGGGGATGCGCTTGAGTATACCGCAAGCGCAGGAGGCGCGGCATTTATAGTGGGCAGGGAGAAGAAGGAAGTCATCGCAGAGATACTGGCTACGGCAAGCTACACCTCAGACACCCCTGATTTCTGGAGAAGGGAAGGAGCCATGTATCCCTCGCACGGAGGAAGGTTTACAGGCGAGCCGGCTTATTTCAAGCACATAACAGAAGCTACAAAACTGCTGTTGGAGAAAACAGGCTTAAAGCCCGAAGATTTTGCGTTTGCGGTCTTTCATCAGCCAAACGGCAAGTTCCCGTTAGTAGTTTCAAGGAAGCTCGGATTTACAGAGGATCAGGTCAAAGATGGCCTCTTGACGCCGAAGATAGGGAATACCTATTCCGGAGCGTCAATGCTCGGGCTTGCTGCTGTACTCGACAAGGCGAAACCGGGTGACAAAATACTGGTGACCAGTTTCGGTTCCGGGGCAGGCAGCGATTCATTCGCCATAGAAGCCAAAGAGCCGATAGTTGAGAAAAGGGAGAGGCTGGTGAAGGTGGAGGACATTATAAACAAGAACAAGATATACGTCGATTATTCTGTTTATCTTAAGAACAGGAATTCCATAGTAAAGAACTAGGTGTGATCATGAGAGATGTTGCAGTAATAGGAGCAGGCCTTACAAGATTCGGGGAGAGATGGGAGCACGGCCTTCGCGAGCTCATCGCTGAAGCCGGAATGCAGGCAATAACTGATGCAAATATCGAGAGCAAGGACATACAGATAGTATACGGCAGCACCATGGCAAGCGGCCGTTTTGTAGGTCAGGAGCATCTCGCGGCGCTTCTGGCAGATCAGATGGGTTTCAAGAATGTACCTGCAGTCAGGGTAGAGAATGCATGCGCCAGCGGAGGGAGCGCGGTAAGGCAGGGATACATTGCAGTTGCAAGCGGCATGTACGATATAGCTGTAATCGGCGGGGTGGAGAAGATGACCGATGTCACTACGGCAGAGGCGACTACTGCGCTTGGAGGAGCCGGAGACCAGGAGTGGGAGCTCGCTCAAGGCATAACGTTTCCGGGGCTGTATGCACTTATAGCAAACAGGCACATGCATGAGTACAAGACAACAGAGGAGCAGATGGCAAGCGTAGCGGTAAAGAACCACAGGAATGCTATCAAGAACAAATACGCACAGTTCCACAAGGAGATCACCATAGATGAAGTGCTCAAGTCAAAGGTAGTTTCAGACCCGCTTAAAGTCCTTGACTGTTCTCCAATATCGGACGGAGCGGCAGTAATAGTTCTGGCACCGCTTGAGAGTGCAAAGAAATACAACGACACGCCCATCAAAATAGCTGCAAGCTCGCAGGCAAGCGATACGCTTGCATTGGCCGACCGGGACTCCCTGACCGAACTTAAGGCAACGCGGCTTGCCGGCCGCGATGCCTACGCAAAGGCAAGATTAAAGCCAACAGACATAAATGTTGCTGAAGTTCATGACTGTTTTACCATAGCTGAGATACTGGCAATGGAAGATCTTGATTTCTATGGAAAGGGTAAGGCAGCAAAGGCGGTAGAAGAGGGAGAAACTGAAATCAATGGCAAGATATCGATCAATACCAGCGGAGGGCTGAAAGGGTGCGGACATCCGGTAGGCGCAACCGGGGTGAAGCAGATAGCAGAGATAGTAACGCAGCTAAGAGGAGAAGCAGGGGAGAGACAGGTTTCCGGAGCAGAAGTAGGACTCACGCACAATGTCGGTGGGAGCGGCGCAACTGCAGTGGTTCATATACTCAACAGAGTCAATTGATGGTAAAAATGGAGAGGGCATCTGCTAGCTTGTGGAGAAGGATAAACGAAAGGTACAATCTGGTAGGCAATAAATGCGAAAACTGCGGAAAGATATACTTCCCTAAGAGAATAGTCTGCAGGCAGTGCGGCAGGAAGACTAAAATGAGAGAGGAGAAGCTAAGCGGCAATGGGAAGGTGTACGCTGTAACTAAGATACGGGTACCTGCTCAGGCGTTCAAGGACAGTGCACCGTATACTGTGGCAGTGGTAGAGCTTGAAGAAGGTCCCAGAGTTGAAGGCCACGTAGTGGATGCGGGCAATGGAGAAGTAAAGATAGGTACGAAGGTGCATTCAGTATTCAGGAAGATGCATGCTGATGGAGAAGAAGGCCTCATATATTACCACTTCAAGTTCGAGCCCGTATAAAACAGCGCAGGCAGGCGAGTCCTGAGGAAATATCATCCTGAGCGGCATCTCCTCATTTTCTCCACGTACCAATTCCGCGTGTGATTTTAGAGGACAGGCCAGTTGCCTAAACCTCTGCATTCTCAGAAATCATTCCTGGTTATTTCAAAATTCGCTGCTTCGGAGCTGATTAATCCAATGCCTGGCTATCCAAATAAACGCGGAGCTACTTAAATCAGCCGGTTTCAGTTCCGATCCTGATCTCTTCTTTTGCTCCTTTAAGGATTACGTTTACACTATAAGCTTCAAATCCATTGGATTTTAAAGCGTTTATCACTCGCTTGGCATCGGCATCGCTCCCTACCAGCGCCATGCCCATTCCTCCGCCTCCTCCGCCACAGAGCTTGGCACCATAACTGCCATTTGACATCGCAACAGAAACTGCATTATCAAGTTTATCGGAAGAAACTCCGAGTTTTCGCAATAGCTCATGGTTATGGTGTATATGTTTTCCAAGCTCTTTCAGGTCCCTGTTTTTAAGCGCGTCTATGCATCTCAGTACGACCCCATCTATTTCCCTAAGTATTTTGTCTGTGCCATCCGGGTCTGCATCATGCAGTGCTCGTACTTTCTCTACCATTTTCGCAGTAGGTGGCTTTGGCCCGACATCCATAACTACGAAGCTGACGGGCGTTGAGATTTCCAGCGATTTTATTCCTTCAGATGCCTTAAAAGTCGCATAACCCCCAAAGTATATGGGGCCAACATCAAGCCGGCCGCCTGTTTCTATCCCGTGCACTATCCGTTCTCCATCCCTTGAGATGTCTATGGCGGTCTGGTCTTCTAATTGCTTTCCAGAAGCTTTAACAAGGACCATCGCAAACGCGGTAGAGCACACCGCGCTGCTGGCATACCCCTTTCCTATTGGCACGTCTGAATGTATGGCAACCTGTTTTCCGATAGGGTTTATGCCTTGCTCAACAAGGAGCCTTGCAGCTATTGTTGCGTACGGTAGCATTTCCCTTCTTATCTCTGCGTGCCCTGCTATATACTCCGCAAGGCCGGTAAGCCTTTTGTCCCCGGTTTTTTTAGGCGCCGTATCCCTTTTACCATATTCAGAGTAAAGTTTTCTTAACGCAGGCCCATCAAATGCAGCAGAAATATCAAGATCCTTAAGAACTACCTCCAATTTATCCTGACTGGAACTACTTAAAGTTGCTGTTGCATACGGCGGTACTGCTGCAGATAAGCTGGGTCCCCCAAAAACTACCGAATGTTCTCCAGCTATCTTTATATTGGAAGGCACTTTTACCTCCACATTAACCATACACTCACAGAATTATGTTGCTATATGAAATATATATGCGTTTCCGGCCTGCGCACGCTCAGCAATTCATCATAAAACTGGGCTTTGCATCCGTAGAGATGTCTACCGGTACGGAAAATTAAATATAGAGGATGTTAGGTGAATGGGGTTTGGTGGGATTTACAAAAAGCACCTAAACATCCAATTATAATATAGCCAAACACATATTTAAATATTCTTAAATTTCTCAATATATAAGAACTTCTTTGTTATTTTGTAAAATCCCTTCATTATTAACTAATAAAAAATGCAGCCTTTCCTGCATGCCCAAAGGCTCAGGGATCAGACATGGCAAAGACAAAGCCTGCGTAACTTAACTGTCCATCCATGCTTCCAGAAGCCGATGCACTTATTTACGACTAAAAAAGCACAATAATGTGCCAGATATGAAAAGCTGCTGCAGAACCGTTGGGGCCATACGGGTTATTTTGGCAAGACTCCCTTGAAGTATTAAAATCCAAAGCCGCTATCATTTTGGAGATTTTCCTGAAAAAATAGAAAGCTTTTTATAGTTAAATGGATTATATACAATGGCAATTAGTTACTGATTATTCGGAGATATCAATGCCAACTCTACTTAAACCATCACAGGAGAGATCACGCGAGACCAGACTGGTTTTATCGGACTGGAGCGGGGTATTCAGCGATAATAGGAAAGTTGTCTACAGTGCAGCAATGCGGATAATGGAATCTCACGGCAAACCGACATTGGAGTTCTCAGAATGGCTGCGCTTGCCACACAGGGGTCCGGCTGAATTATTCAGGGAGCATGGCATTGCAGATAATCATGGCTTCCTGGTTGAGCAGCAGTATAAAGCCAAGCCTGAGGAGGTAAAGTTTAGCTCCGGCAGGCCAACCCTGTACTCTGACGCGAAGTTTGCACTGGGGGAAATTTCAAGAACAGGCATACCTATAGTAATATTGAGCAGCCGTCCAGCATACCATGTAATAGCAGAAGCCAGGGAATCAGGAATAGACGGATTTTTTTCTGAAGTTGTCGGAGGCGTAAAGGACAGAAGGAAGGGAATCTTGGAAGTACTGAATAGAAGGGCGGTAGAGCCGCAGTACGCGCTTTACGTCGGGGACAACATATACAACATAAGCACCGCGAAAGAAATTGGCGTATTCTCCGTAGGAATAACGACCGGACACCACCACAAGTCCAGCCTGCAAGCCTCAGCCCCAGACGCGTTAGTAGATTCGCTGTCAGAGCTTACACAGGTTATAATGCCTATGCTCAGAAAAGGTACGGACAAGTTAAATATTAAGAATGACATCTATTATTAAGGTCTGCTTTTTTTAAAACAAAGCGAACGTGAAATCTGGCACTGCCTAGATGCGGTGCCTGGTATTTCTGTTGGCTCAATAACAGGATCCCACCAAGGAATAAGGCTGTCACGGAGAAACCTGGCCCGGTAGCCGTCCCGCCTGCTGGATTCGGAGATGCAGTGCTTTGCGTGCTAAGTTGAGCCGACAATGGCACCGTGCAGAAAGTTTAATGATCACTGCGGACATGCCGGGATTTGAACCCGGAGCTTCTGGCTCCGCAAGCCAGCGTGCTATCCAAGTTACACCACATGTCCATAGCTGCCAGTAACTAATCTTTTTATACGTTTGTGTATAAAAGATAATCTATTACTACTGCTTTAAATAATGTAGTTTGTGACTGTGATTTAAATGGCCAATACTCAAGGGAAGGTCTGCTCTTCATGCGGGAAGCTTACCATAAGATATGCAGAGTTCAACTGTCCGCAGTGCGGAGAAGAAGTAATAATCAGATGTCATGAGTGCAGGAAGACTCATACGAAGTACAAATGCTCAAAATGTGAATTCGAGGGTCCGTGATATGGCAAAAGTAGCTACACTATTCAAAGTATATCCGAACAACGGAGAGGAGGAGGAAGTAAGAAGGAACGTTAGAGAGACGCTGCAGCCTAAAAGTATGCAGCTTGAGGATGTTGCATTCGGCATAAAAGTGCTGAAAGTTCTTTTTGTGCATGAAGATTCAGAAGGCAGTTCCGCATTCGAAGAAAAGCTTCGCAAGATAAAAGGAGTAAATGAAGTCGAAGTGGAAGAGGAAAGCCTTCTCTAGGACTCTACCTCAAACATCCTGAGATACCCTTCGAGTATATACTTATTTTCTGCAGTAATTGGCATATTCTCTTTTATTCCATCAATTATCTCTGCTTCCTTTATAGCCTTGAGGCATAACAATATCTTATTTATGCTGTACCCCGATGTATCTACTCTATATACTGAAAACCTGTCTTTTATGCAAGTCAGATGCGAGCGGAATCTATCCGTGCCTGCCATAGAACTAATAAAGTTTATCCCATATACTCCTTTGTCCTTAAGGCAGTTGCTAACATTGTCAACGAATTCAGGGGTCAGGAAGACGTCTGGAACAAAACCTCCCTTATACGCGTCAAGTATTATCACATCATAGGCCGATGTACAAGTTTTCACATATTCTGCACCATCTCCATTTATCAGGTTTATCTTGACCTCAGTTCCCGCGAATTTGCTAAATAGTTTTACCATGGCATCATTGTTCTCTACTACATCGAGGTCGAAATTATTTCCCATCAATTTATAGAGCTGATATGGTATTGTGCCGCCCCCCAGTCCTATCATGAGCATGCGTGGTTTTTTCTTATAATATGCTAGGGGCAAGAAGAAGTCCCAGTACTCTCCAGTGTAGATGGAACCATTCATTATTCTTGAATATACGACATCGTCATACCGGAGGGTCTTGCCATAGCTGCTTTCAGATATTGTGAGCTTATGATTGTCATACAACGCGGTATCTGTCACGCTTTCCTTCCATCCAAATATCTTCTTGAGCAAATCCAAGGAACCTCCTACATTCTGCCTTTCGATTCTCCCCTAGCTATGCCGCTTGCTATAAGGTGCGCTAGCCTGAGAAGGCCAGCAGCTTCCAGCGAAAGCATCTTAACGTCCAATTTCTCCATTCCAATACTTTGTATATAATAGCCATTCATGTTATATAACTTGCACGCATTGAAGTTCCTCTTGGCCAGCTCTATTTTTTTCCTGCTTGCACCAGAAGCCTCCAGCGCCTCTGTCAACCTCTCATTTATTGGGCGCCTTCTAGTGATGGCGAGTATTGGCAGCTTAAGCTCCTTCCTAAGCTTCACCATATCCACTATATTCAAACCTGCAAGAGTGCCGCCGTTTAGCGCAAGCGCCTTTATCTGGCTCCTGAACCTTGATCTTCTGAAGGCAAAGATAATTTTAGAAGTAGAATCATCGCCTGCTACATATACCTTGAAGGAAAGCACTCCTTCAATGATCCTCTGCCTGCCTATTACTCCAATAACTAATGCGGTCTTCCCTTTCCTTGAAAAAGGCGCATCGTCAAGTGCAAGTATCCTTGCACCTTGTTTTATTGGCATTATTTCTTATTCATCTGCGAGGAGAGTTCTTTTATGTCTTCTTCCACATCTTCCAGAGCTTTCAATACGAGGCTTTTCGCGTTTTTTCCTGATTTGACTACCAACCTTGGTTGCCCGATCTCAGGGTGCGTTTTCATCACGCTGGCAAATTCCACATCCTTATTCTGCATTAGCTTGTCCTTAAGCAACTCGGGTATAGCCCTGTCGGTGCCGTCAAATTCTATTATCATGCTCTTCGCTTCTTCCTCTATGATGTTAAGCTTCATTATATCTACCAAATATAGTAGTATTATTCTCTCAAGGAAAAGATAAAAAGGCTTTGTTATTGGCATATGTTAGGGAGTTGATACGCAATCCAATAATTTCTGCGCCTAAAAATATGGGCACAAAGCTTCAGGCACATGTACTCAAGATCGATGTACAGTCTTCCCATTTTATGTAGCGCGTGCGATACCCTGTACCTCCTCGCCCGGGCTACCCCTTGCCTTGCAGCTGAACTTTCAAGCGGCACATGGTTTCCTTAAAAGAGATAACCATTTTTATTGTATATTATCCAATCTGTCCTCGGACATTGAATCTTCATATTTGATCATATACTTAAGGAAAGATTTATATATTTGAATAAAAAGTATATCTGTGAGGTGTTTGGTGTACACATGCTGATTACAAGAGGCGTTCCGGAAAACAGGCAGAGAACTGAAATAGCGCATGCAAGGAGAACTGCAGAATCAGCAGTCAATCTCAGGGAAAGCGGCTTAAGAGATGTATTCAGGAAAGCAGAGAGAATAAGCGCCACTGCCTTGCTTGCCGGTACTGCGATTGCGCATATGCCTGCCACCGCAGGAGCAGAGAGCAAAGGGAAGTTATCTGCAGCTGTAGTAAAGAATACCTGCGTAGTTAGCTCGGTTGGCTCCGCAGGTGTTGAAGCTATAACAAGATTTGAAAATAAACCATGGACTATAGTTACGGATATAGGTGGATTGACCAAATCTGTTGAAGATGCTTATGTTTACAATGGAACATCCTATGCCTGGTATAGCGATACTGCAGGCTCAGCGCTACATAAAATTGTAGATATATCTGTTAGTTCTAATGCCAGACCATTTATCATAAATTTTGGCAATAATTCAACTTCATCTGGCATTCCAACTGCCTCACCAATTTATTATATAGGTATTTTCGATACGGCGCTAACTGAACAGCAGATAGCAGCGTATTCAAATGAAAATGCAGTAGGCATGTTAACTTCCAATCCGAAAGACTTAGTAGGAAGATGGCCTACTCAACAATCTACACATACATTGAAAGAATGTAATAATTCGCTCGTATTTGTAGTTAACGAGCTCGGCCCATTATATTTTGGCATAAGTACCTGGGCTACTTCATCATCTGTTTCGAAACCTGGCAAACTTAATTTTTCAGTCGTAAGCCTCCCATCTTCTTCAGGCGCAGGATCGGGAAGTTCAAGCACACAGCTAGCAATGCCATCAAGCACCAACGGCCACGGAAGCTACGTAGGCAGCCCTAAGACAGTCACCGCGCAGAACGTAGGTAAAATAACTACTGGAACGAATAACAATACTGCTTATAATGCAGCTCCGATAGGTTCACTTGCACAGGAGATGGATAAAGGATGGTGGGTGGTTGTAACTCCACATAACCAAGTAGTTTATAGCAGAACAGATCCATTCATAACGCAAAATATATGGGCTGTAATTTACTCTTTCCTTAAAAACCTTTCAAGAAGTGACACAATGCAAAGCACAGTTGAAAATGCCGATTCAGCAATTGGTTTGAATATGAGTGCAGGAAAATTCCTTCAATCACCTCCGTCGAAATGGAAATTTCTTGAAACGAGTGAAAAATACGCATTAAACTACTATGATCAGCAGGTTATGGCTTGCATTGAGAGCAAACCTATCGACTATGAAATTGGGATCTGGAAAGCTAATTTTGGAGTTAATTATTACAACAACGATGCAACTATAAATGTAGGCCCTGCGGTGGCTATGATAAATACCAAGAATCTTTCCAAGTCCCAAGTATACATAAGCCAATCAGGATTGGGCGCTTCAGCAGCATTTTCAGTTCCCTGTTTATTTGACCTTAATGGAAACATAGGTATTTTTAATGGGCAGGTAGGTGCAAATTCCACATCAGAATCCAGTTCAGGAAGCCTAGTTCAGGGTTCTGTAACTGCGATTATGCCTAATCTAAAGAATTTTAGCCTAAACAATCCTTCCAGTTCAAATAATTATACCTTCTTTGGCGTAGAAGGCATTGTAACTCAAACAACCATGAAAAATGGAAATGAATCTATCTCAATGGCTGTAGGCAAATGGAGAACTAGTACCAATGGTAACACAGACCAATCAGGAACTTCAGGTTCAGCAAACTATAAAACAACAGTATCCGCTATTCTAAAGCAGCTTCAGAATCTTTTCACCCCTAAAATTCCTGGTAAGCCCCTGGGAGAAGCTTAAATACCTCGTATTTCTAGTTTAATTTACCAGTTCTTATATTTCATAACCGCCAAAACTGAGCGGATCTTTATAAATACAAGTTGATTCAGATAAAAGTGGAGTAAAAATGAAATTGAAGTATCTATATATCTCAATTGTTGCAATAATTCTGATACTCATTATATGGTTTTCAATAAATTTAATTTCTGGCAAGTCAAATAGCAATGTGCTTAATCCATTTGCAGGTACTGTTGGTTATAACAATTATTCCGAAGGAGTGGTGAGCTATGGTCTAACAAACAGTTTAGGTATTTTATCATCTTCTGGTAAACGTATGCCATACTATAATATGTCCACTTATCAAGTTGTTACAAATGCCATCTTCGGATGCGTAAATATATCCTCAATACAGGTATATACTCCAGATTCGCCTCCTAATGCATCAATATATGGCGCTGGACTACAATTAAATGTCAATTTGGTAATCAATTCTACAAATGGCCATTCTTATACCTACTGGCTACAAAACACCATTGCATTCAACACCTCATCCAGAAAATATACCATAGCAGATTCAATATACAATATGAGTTCCCCTTATAATCCAGAAATCTCTCAAAGAACGCTATCTGGCAATGGAGATATGAAAAAACAAGAGATTTATAAGAATGGCAAGTTTTCGTATATGAATATAACTGATGCAACATATCCTCTTTATGAGTACGATATGAATGGAACAATATATGACAAATTTACAAATAATACACATGTGGTTGTAGTTGTATACATGTATTTTAAAAACTATACGCTACCTATGACATACTGCCCTGTTATACATATCAATAATTCTGGGAATTATCCTGTAGTAAATTTTGGATATGAAATGAACGATTATAAAAACTTCTATGATAATGTCACATTTCTTATACCTGATACGTCTTCGTATCTGTTTGTAACTCCATACAAATATACTCCATCAAACAATACTTACTATGATGCTGAGTTTGTATTTGGTGGAGGGTCATATGGTCAAAATGCAACATTCACAAACCTTAATGCAACTGACATGTGGTTGTTTTATTATTCAAATGGCACATTCGTTCCGTTTCCATCCTTGTACAGCAGTGGATGGGATACCGGTGAGCATGCAATTAACCTGCAGGTTTCCCAAGGTAGCAATTACGCCTCAGTCACGGCAGGCGCAGAAAGCCTCTTCTCAAACATGACGCTTCCCAGTTCAAAATACAATTCTACGGAATATTCGAATGTTGCTTCTTGGATAGAAGGGAAATAAAAATAAGAGTTTAGTGACTATTCCAAACTTTAGCACGACGTCATTATAAGACTTTTCTTCGAATCCTACTATTGCGGTGGCTCTGGGCTTAAATATGGCCGATAACTAAATAGATATCTGTCAATAGATTTCTTCTGCAGAAAAGGCAGGAGTGATAGAATATCGGGGCCAAAACACAGAAAAAAGAGGTTGTTGTACCTTATAAAACAAAGGTCAAAAATACCTGTTCCTTATTTGACGATATTCATCGTTCGTATTTTGGTACATAGCCCGAAAAGAAACAGATATATAAATTTATAGCATTATAAGATTACATTGATAAGGTAAAGTCTATTCGGTGTTTTTCAAATGGCGAATGTTTTAGAGGCAGATAGCTCTACGCTTATACGAAAGGCAGCAGAAAAGCTCTCGGATGCAAAGATTCCAAAGCCAGTATACGTTGACTTCGTAAAGAGCGGTGCAGGAAAAGAAAGGACCCCACAGGATCCGATGTTCTGGTACATACGGTGTGCATCTATACTAAGGCAGGCATATGTCAACGGCCCTATAGGCGTCTCTCGCCTCAGGACCAGATATGGCACAAGGAAAAGGCATACCGTCGGCAGGCATCACCACATGCGCGCAGGAGGAAGCATGATAAAGGATGCATTCGACGCGCTGGAAAAGGCAGGCTATGTCAAGAAGACCAAGAAAGGCCGCGCCATAACGCAATCAGGCAAATCATTCCTGGACAAGGTAGCAAACGAAGTGTTAAAAGCAAACGGTGCGTGAAGTGCCCGAGCAGGCAAGCGGTAATCCGGAAGACGAGAAAATCCAGAAGGCTCTCCAGAAAAGAATGAGGGTGATGCAGGAAGAGCAGCAGAAGAGAGAGCTGGTAAGGAAACTTATGACACCTGAAGCCTACGAGAGGTTAATGAACGTAAGGATCTCGAACCGTGAGCTCTATTCACAATTGACAAACTTAATAATAGCAATGGCGCAGCAAAACAGGCTTTCAGGCAAGCTTACGGAAGAACAGCTCAAGCAGATACTTGGCAGATTGACTTTTAGACCTGAGCCTACAATAGAATATAAGCATAAATGATGTTAGTTAATAGAAATAATGCAATTCTGATAAGCGACGATTCAAATTATAAGTTGATGCTATGAGCAAAAAAAGCATGGAAAAGAAGCTTAGGCTCGGAAAGGAACTTAAGCGCAACAGGAGGGTACCTGTACTTGCAATACTTAGGACGCACAGGAAAGTCCAGTACAACAAGTTTCAGAGGGACTGGAGAAGGAGAAAACTTAGGATAAAGGTGTAGCCGAATGCCAACAGAGATAAGAAACATTAGCCTGCGCAGAAGGCTTGTTAAGATTCACAGCACTAGAAGACTCCAGGGTTCTTACAAATACCTGAGGCAGGAGATAGCAAGGTTTGCTTCCGTCTCGCCAGACTCGATTTCCATAAGCCAGGATCTAAACAGGTATATGATGCTTAATGCGATGCGCATGCGCGATATAAAAGTAAGCGTAGAGAAGGCCGGCACTTCTGTAAAGCTTGATCTTTCACCTGAGCTGAAGCCCAAGAAAGCCGTTGTCGATGCGGCCACTCAGAAAAGTTCAAATCAGGCAAAGGATGCGAAGAAGCCAGTGGAGCAGAAGCAGGAAGAGCGCAGCCAGGGCAAAGGCGGAAAAGGCACAAAGGAAGGATCAACCGCGCAATCAAAGCCACAAGCAGAGAAAGCAGATCCTGAAAGCAAGAACCAGCAAAATGGCAAAAACAAAGGTAAGTAGGGATGGTGTACGCTAAGTTCAGCCTGTATGGGAGCGATTTCATAGGGGCGTTCGGCGTGGCCTCAGATAAATTCATTCTGGTTGGCAGGGATATAAGCAGGGGCGGCGAGTCGGTAATAAAGGAAACGCTTAATTGTAAGGTCGTAAGATGTTCAGTTGGCGGCTCAGAGCTGGTCGGCATCTATGCAGTGGCAAATTCCGGGCATATACTGCTATCAAACATGACTGAGGACAGCGAACTGAAGCTTCTGAGAAACGAGCTTGGAAACGTCTCCGTAGAAGTATTGGATACGGATCTCAATGCACTGCGCAACAATATACTGGCAAACGATAAGCTGGCTGTCCTGAACCCGGAATTTACAAGCAGGCAGGAGAAAGAAATATCCGATCTGCTGGATGTAGAGACGATAAGAGCGAAAACCGGCGGATTCAGCACCGTAGGTGCCAACAACATACTCACGAATAAGGGGATGGTCCTGAGCAACCATGCGACAGACGAGGAGTTCGAATGGTTCAAGGAGCGCTTTCCCTCCCTAACGCAGTCAACTGCAAATACGGGCTCGCCAAGCATAGGCCTATGCACAATGGCAAATTCCAGCGGTCTTCTCGCAGGCGAAAAGACTACCGGATATGAGCTCGCAAATATGGCTGACGCGCTTGGGCTTTAGTCTGACCCTGCCAATCCGCGCCAGGGCTTCCCAGCCTTGAGTCAATTGTTCGGTATTATATTATTTATTATGAAGTCAGGATCATAGGTCATAATGTCGTTGTATCCTTCTCCTGTGCAGATAAAAAGTATAGGTATCTCAGTTTCACTTGCAATGGAGAGCGTATTGCCCCCTTTTGCATCAAGATCCAGCTTGGTCAGTATGACCCCATCTAAGCCTACAGCACTGTCAAACTCCTTTAGCTGCTCGAGCAGTACGTTTCCTGCGATGCTCTCTCCTATGAAGATTTTCAGGTCCGGCTTTATGACCCTGTTCATCTTCTTCATTTCTTCCATCAGGCTCTTGCTTGTCTCCTGCCTGCCTGCGCTGTCTATCAGAACAACATCTATGCCCCTTGCCTTTGCATGGGCAACTGCATCGAAGGCCACGCTGGCCGGATCTGCGCCATAAGTGCCTTTCAGGACCTCGATTCCAAGCTTCTGCGCATGTATGGCACTCTGCTCTATTGCAGCAGCCCTAAAGGTATCGCTGGCAGATATTATGCATGATAGCCCATTGTCAAGCATCAGCCTGGCCATCTTTGCTATGGTGGTGGTCTTGCCTGCTCCGTTAGGGCCAAGAAAGAGTATCTTGAACGGCACTTCCCCCCTTTCTTTTCTTTCCCTGACCATGCCCACAAGGTCTGCCTTTTTTCCCTTCTTCAGTATCTCAAAAATAGCGTTTCTTATCTTTGACGAGATCTGGGCTTCAAGCTGGGAGGCCTTTAGGGGATTAGCGGTCAAATCCTTTTTTATTGAGTTCAGTATCTTTTCTGTAGCTACATAGTTCACATCAGATTGAAGAAGTGCGACTTGCAGCTGCTCCATGAACGGCTCTATGTCCTTGTCTGTTATGCTTACCTCACGAAATATAAAGCCTTTTATCCTTGTTCCTGCAGAGATGCCTGGTTTTCTGACCAGCTGGCCTGAAGAGGTACCTGCTGCCTGCTCTGCTTCCTGCTTAATTGTCGCGTCATTTCTCACTCCCCCTGCCCCTGCACTCGCGACGCCTGCATCTGGCCTCTGCGGAGCCTGCGCTTCTGCTCCAAGAGCCTTTTCTTCCCTTCCTGTTTTTCTTTCCTCTCTCAGATCGCCCTTTTGCCGATGCTCTTTATATTGCCCATGTATATCTGTTGGCTTACCTGCTGTCTTTGCCTCCTGCTCTTTTTTTGCCTCAGGCAATATTTCCTTAAAATGGCGTTCCTCGTCCTGATATCCTGCAGAATGCACGCCATCCTTCACTTTCGCCCCTACTCCTTCATTGCTCTCTGCTTTTGCCGCTCTGTGCTCGCTACTTTTCTCTTCTGCCGCTCCCTCCTCCTTTTGCACCTCTTCGGCTTTTTCCTCCTCTTTCTTGGCTATGGACCCTATAAAATTTGAAAATTTCTTTTTTAGACCTTCGAACATTTACTATACCTGCTGCTGATTGTATGCACTAAGCTTGTAAGAGATGCTTACCAGCTCCTTCTCGATTTTAAGCCTCTCTTCAGAAAGCCGCCTGAGGTTCTCCTCTTGCTTCTTCCTGTTATCATTTAGAAAGGCCTTTGCATCCTCCAGGCTCTTCTCAACAAGGTAGCCTGCCCCCACGTAAGTTATCACCTGCTCCACAGGCTTTATTTTGGCAACTATATACGTGCCTCCTTCCCCGTTAAGCAGCATCTCCTTGTTGTTTATCTTGTCCGGATCTTCAAGCATATCGATATTCTTGTTTATTGCGCTCAGCGCCAGAGAGTAGGTTGCTATCTCACTCTCGATCATCTCATACTGCTGCGAATATATATTCTGCAGATACCTTAGCTGAGCCACAGCCTGCTCTGCTTCCTGATCACTCTCCTCATTAGCAGCCATCTAAATCACATTCCTGATGGGAATTTCTTCTTTTTATAGCTTGCGCACATCAAAGGCGATTAAATAGGGCATGACTTAAGAAGAGATAAGAGCATCCGGAGCGTTCAGATCAAATAAGCCAGGCACAAGAACTGCATCCGCTATACTGCATGTTTATCCTCTTTATCCTGCGCTTGCCTTACAGATCCTTCCCTGGTAAAGAGCCTGCCATACATCACGCCGTTCAGTATCTGGAGTATGGCTCCTGCCACCAGAGGCGCAGGTAGTGCCAAGTCCATAAGGTAACCGCTCAGCCCGCTGCTTGTTTGCGAGATGTTTCCAAAAAGACCCTGCATGCTTGTAGCAGTGCCGTAATCTTCTCCATGTATATTCATGACACTCATCGCGCTTACCGAGGAGGATCCGAACCCTGCTATAAACGCCCTTGATGCAAAAACAACGGCTGCTAACGAAAGAAGCGGCAATGCATCCGGCAATTCCAGATAGTACTGCGCAGCCAGTACCGCAGCCAGCAGGCCAAGCAGCAATCCCGAGGTTATTCTGACGTATGAGGCGGTCCTGGCTGCGTATATGCTGCTGCGCCTATTCGAAAGATAAGACCCCAATGCGGTCGTTATATAAGAAGGGATATAAATGATGCCGACGTAAAGCGCCGTTGTCTCCGATGGGAGATGAAACGTTATGGCAAACATCAGAGGCAGAAGCGGCATAGCCATCCCAAGCCCTGCGCCGTTTATTATGTTAAGGGAGGAGATGCGCAGCACATGCCTGAAGCTTTCCGACTTCATGATCCGCGTGGATTTCCGCGGCCTCTCGCCCTCCCATACAAAGAGTATGCTGGAAAACGAGGCCAGGAGCAGAAGCGCGGCAATTCCGAAGAGGATCCTGAACGCTTCTTCTGCACCTACATATGCAAGGAGGTATGACTGGCTCAGCAGCAATATTGCACCGAATACGCTGGCTAACGAGGCGGAGATTATAAGAGCTCCGAGCTTCCTAATCCTTAACTGCTTATCGCGGTAGTTGCTGGCAACAAGTGCAGTCATGCCGGGGGAGAATGCTCCCCTAAGCCCTCCGGCAAGCCCGCTTATCCCTGCCAGGATAACTGCGATGACAACCATGCTTATGTTTCCTGTAAGCGAGAGGATCAACGCGCCAAGAAGAGGAGGCAACTCGCCTATAAGCAATGATTTCTTATACCCTATCCTGTCCCCGAGCATGCCCAAGCTGACCGAGAGAATGGCAGTAAATGCCATGACTCCAACATACACAAGTCCTATGTGCACTATGCTTACTCCAAGCAGTGCCAGGTAAAGAGGCGTGCTGAGTGTCATGAAGATAAGCGCAACGCTCCTGAAGATCCTCGAATAAACGAGAAACCTGAATCCCATGTCATCGTTCATGCAGCCATCAACCCGGGCCCGTAGGCGGTGTCAAAAAGTCCATGCAGCAAACAGGCACTATCACGCAAGGAGGCAAAACTAGGCCATTTATGAATTGACATAGGCAATAACATATTTATACATTCTTTGGAAGGCATTGGCGCAACGCGGTTTTGGCTTTGCAGTGCGGCCTTACATTTTCTCAGGGTCCAGTATCCTTTCAAGCTTTTGCTTATCAAGTATTCCCATCCGTATGCATGCCTCTTTTACGCTTATATTATTTTTATACGCATATCTGGCAACCTTCGATGCCTTTGAATACCCTATATAAGGGTTGAGCGCCGTTGCTATGGAAAGATCCATGCTTAGCTCCTTTTCTATGAATGCCGAATTAGCCCTGACTCCGCGCACGCATTTCTCCACAAACATGTTTATCGCATTTGAGAGTATCCTGATCGAGTAGAGCAGGTCATACGCTACTACCGGCATGAAAACATTGAGTTCCATCTGCCCTGCACTGGCAGCTTCCCGCACAGCGCCGGCGTTGCCCCTCACCTGGAAGCATGCCATATTCAGCGCTTCGGCTATGCTCGGATTTATTTTACCAGGCATTATCGAAGAGCCAGGCTGGACAGCCGGCAGCATCAGCTCATTTAGACCAGCTCTTGGCCCTGAACCAAGCAGCCTGAAGTCGTTGGCGATCTTGGTCAATACGACTGCAGAGTCCTCTAGAAAATCAGCGAGGTAAAGCTCTTCTATAAGCTGAGACATGTCTGTGAAGATAAACCGGGATTTCCTAAATTTCGCCCCGGTGACATGGAAGAGCTCCCTGTAAACATGCAAAGTATACTCTTTTCCCGCATTTATTCCAGTGCCAAGCGCAGTCCCGCCCAAAGGTACTTCAAGGAGCAGCCCTGATACGTAGCCGAGGTGCTCTGCCAGCTTGGAAACGGCACCCGCATAGCCTGAAAACTCGCTGCCCATGCTCATCGGAACTGCATCCTGCAGGTGCGTCCTGCCTATTTTTTTTATCCTGCCAAATTCGGCTGATTTCTTCGCAAACGCACCCTCTAGGGAAGCGAGCGCCTTGCCCAGCGCCTTCAGCTCGCCATGGCATGCAATGTGTATTGCCGTGTGGTAAGTATCGTTTGTCGATTGGGACATATTCACATGGTCGTTAGGATGTATTATCCTGTAATCCCCTTTCCTTCCTTTCAGCAGCTCTATCGATATGTTTGATATGACCTCATTTACGTTCATGTTTGTGCTTGTGCCTGCCCCTGCCTGAAAAACATCGACAACAAACTGGTCCAGATGCTTTCCGTTTATCAGCTGATTGCAGGCTTTTATTATCGCCCCGCATCTTTCCTTGTCAAGCTTTCCCGCCTTCATGTTGGCGATTGCCGCGGCCTTCTTTAGCTTCACGTATGCAATTATGAACTCCCTGTCTATCCTAAGGCCTGAAATGCGAAAATTGCCTGCAGCCCTGCAGGTTTCTGATCCGTAATATGCATCTGCAGGTATCCTGACACTCCCCAACACGTCTCTCTCCATCCTATATCTCATGCTAAGTACCTTCCTTGAATTTTCCAGACATTTTCGCTTTCATTATTTCTGATTTGAGCAGTTGTATAGCCGAAGCGGGATCCACGCCTTTGGGGCATGCCTTTGAGCATGCTCCTGCAAATTCGCAGCCCCATGCTCCGGAGAGCGAGTCAACCTCCTCTAGCCTCTCAGTTCCCTTCTGGTCACGCTTGTCTGCGTGGTACCTGTATACCTGCGCCAGAGCCTGCGGGCCCAAAAAATCCCTGTTCGAATTCGAGACAGGGCAGGCATCCTGGCATAGGCCACACATTATGCAATAGGAATAGGGAAGGAACTTCTCCATCTCTTCCCTGTTCATGTCAAATACTTTTCTTGCTGCATATTTCTCATTTCTGTTTCTCCTGTACAGAGTGGAGTCAACTGATTTGTGCTCTTCGAAGAATTCGCCGAAATCGGTTGCCAGGTCCTTGAGCAGCGGATGAGCCTGCATAGGCCCTATCTCCACTGCGCCATCCTTGGAGGAATCCAGCACATTTGTCTGGCATGCCAGCACAGGCTTGCCGTTTACCACCATGCCGCACGAACCGCACGTGCCCATCCTGCAGCTATACCTGAGTGAAAGCGTGTTATCGTGTTTTGCCTTTGCCGTGAGCAGCGCATCAAGTACGCTTGTAAATCTCGTTATCCTTACTTTATAACTAAACCGTTCGAACTGGCCTTTGGCAGGATTGAATTTCTTGACATTCAGATATACGCTCTTTCCGTGTCCAGCGCCTTCATGATGCTGCGCTCCTGCAGCTTTCAACAAAAGGCCCGCAGCAGGAACTGACTCTTCATGGCCAAAGACTTCTATAAAGCTGATTATCCCAAAAACGAAAAATGCAGGTACAAGCAGCGCTTCGGCTACAACTGCTGCTGCAGTGTTTCCAATAAGCCTAAATATCACATAAAGTATCATCAGCAGAGGTATTCCCGCTATTGATCCGTAAAGGAGGAAAATGTAGTTCGATGCATGCTCCTTCTTCATATAACCACCAGATAAACGAATGATGCGAAACCAAGCGCCCAGAGAACCATTATCAGGTACGGAACCGCCCAGTATACCTTATATGCGAATCTGTCTTTCACGTATGCGCCTAAGAATGATTCGTTAAGCTTTCCAAAGACAGCGCCCCTGCTTAATATTACGGAAAAGGCCTTTGAGGTCTCAAAAAGCTGCGGGGTAAAAAGCACCCACATGACAGCTATGGCTGCAAATGCAGCCGTATCCATCGCGCCGATTCCGGTAAGCAGTCCTAGCGCAACCAAAAGTCCGGCTATAAACGAAGCGAAGACCGCTATCCTATAGAAAGCCATGTGGATAAAGGCTTCACTGTCAAAAGCAAGTAGCCTCAGTATGTTCCTTTGCCTTCCCCTAAGATCAAATTTATTTTCCATCGGCCCACTTAATATTTCCTTTCCTGCGGCTTCCATCTGGTTATCCTCACCCGCGAATATGATAGCCTGGCACTGTCTCCCGACTTAAATGCAATAGTGTGCTTTAGCCATTCCTTGTCATCTCTTTTCGTATATTCCAGCATCGCATGCGCACCTCTGCTCTCCTTTCTGTTTGCAGCGCACTGCGCTACTATATCTGCAAGGCAGATCATGTTACCCAGCTCAAGGACATCCCTGAAATTGGTATTGTATATTCTCCCTTTATCCTCGACCCTTACGCTGTGAAATTGTTTCTTTATCTTTGCAAGCTGCGCTATGCCTTTTTTCATCTTGCCGGTGCTCCTGTAAACATAAAAATAAGCGTCCATTACTTTGTTCAGCTGCTCCTTGAGCTCGTAAGGATTTACGTCACCGCTCTTTTCCAATATGCCCATGAGCCTTCTCTCTTCATCCGAAATTAACGGAGAGAGGATTTTTTCATCTGCAAACCTCTGCGTCCTGGCATATCTGGCAGCTTCTTCTCCTGCTATTCGCCCCCAGACTGCGCATTCACTGAGTGAGTTGCTACCAAGCCTGTTTGCACCATGAACGCTCACGCATCCCGCTTCACCAGCAGCCCAGAGGCCCTTCATCGCCTTCTCTGTTCCGTCGAGAATGCGGCCCGCATTATCAGAGTTTATTCCGCCCATTGTGAAGTGTGCCGCGGGTCTTACCGGAAGCGGCTCCTTTCCTGGATCTACGCCAATAGTCTTCATCGCTATGTCCTTTACCATTGGCAGCCTTTCGTCCAGCTTTTCCGGATCAAGGTGGGTAAGGTCAAGCTGCACGTGCTCCATGTCCGTCTCATCACGCCTTATGCCGTTGCCCTTTTCTATTTCAGTTATTATTGCCCTGGATATTATGTCCCTCGGGGCAAGCTCCATCTTTGCCTTTGCATAGTCCTCCATGAATCGCCTTCCCTTAGAATTCCTTAGATAGCCGCCCTCTCCCCTCGCAGCCTCTGTTATGAGTATGCCGTTGGGCACCAGGCCGGTAGGATGGAACTGAACAAACTCCATATCCTTCAGCGAAGCCCCAGCATTGTACGCAAGCGCAGTCCCGTCCCCTGTGCTCGAATGGGCAGTGGTGGTAAATCCATATATCCTTGCAAAGCCTCCTGTTGCAATAATGCATGCCTTTGCTTCGAATACTTTTTCGCTTCCGTCAGCAAGGTTTATCGCATAGGCTCCAGAAAACTCCCTGCCCTTCATTAGCAGCGTGGTCACAAAATGCTCATGAAAAATATCTACGTTGCCGAGGCTTTTTGCTTCATCGTACAGTGCGCGCATCATGAAGAAGCCTGTTTCATCTGCAGCGAAGACCGTGCGCGGTATGGTCATGCCGCCGAAAGGCCGCTGCATGACTCTTCCCTTCTCGTCCCTATTCCAAGGGACGCCTATGTGGTCAAAGAATGCTATCTCCTGCGGTGCATTCTTTACAAGTATCTCAACTGCGTCCTGATCTGCGAGATAATCGGAGCCTTTGATTGTATCGTAAGCGTGCAAGTCGTATGAATCATTCTTTTCCTTTCCGTAGAGAACTGCAGAAACTCCGCCTTCAGCAGAAACGGAGTGGCTTCTCATAGCATGGAGCTTCGATATCACCGCAATTTTGAGATCTTTTGATGCCTGTGATGCATGTATTGCAGCCTTAAAACCTGCTATTCCGCTACCAATTATAATTATATCGTACTTCAGCAGCTCCATCCTATTCATTTTAAGTAAAGATGCTAAAGCATAAATAGATAATCCCAAATATATGCAAACCCCTCCTGCCAAGATTTAATAATATTTATGTTCTACTCTTCAGTGTTTACCGGTTTTGAGATGGAAAGCGAAGATTTCAGGAAACTAGAAGACAATGTTTTCGATGCACTCTTTGGTAAATTGGGCGGCCCGATCGAAAAAAACGAGATACCTGGTTATATAGAGGAGGTGGCCAAGTCGATAAACCCCGCACTTTCAAAAGAGGACATAAGCAGGATAATAAAAGACGCGAAAGAATTTGCACCGATAGACGAGTACCTCGCGGATGAGCAGGTCGAGGATATAATGATTAACAACACGCGGAACATTTTCATATACCACTCGCGGGTGGGAGACGAGAAGGTAGCAGAGAGGATATCAAACAAGCACGATCTGGAGACTTTCGTCAAGAAGTTAAAAATGTACACAACTACAACTACGGCCAACAAGAATATACTTGACGTACACCTGCCAAACGGCTCAAGGGCAAACATCATAGAATCGCCTCTGGGGGCAGATGTTACGATAAGAAATTTCAAGAAAACCGCAATGAGCATAATAGACCTGATAAATATGGGCGAGCTCAGCTACAATATGGCCGGCAGGCTCTGGCTTTACGCAGAGGGGCTGAAGGTCAGGCCGGCGAATCTTCTTATAGGCGGGATGCCTGCCAGCGGGAAGACCACAATGCTGAATTCCATGTTCAGTTTCTTCAGGCCGGAGCAACGGGTCATAGTTATAGAAGAGACCTATGAACTTAACACTGAAACCCAGGAGAACTGCGTCAGGCTTGAGACCAGCCTTGACGTTGGAATAGGGGATCTGGTAAAGAATGCGCTGAGAATGAGGCCAGACATACTGATAATAGGCGAGATAAGGGGCGAGGAAGCCAAGGATATGATGACAGCCATGAACATAGGCAAGATCTCCATGGGAACGATACACGCGAGCACTACCAGGGACGTTGTGACAAGACTGGAGCACGCCCCGATGAATATAGAAAAAGACATAATACCGCTGATAGATGCAATGATAATGATATCACACGTGCAGGAGAACGGCAAGAACCTGAGGAAGGTGACGCAGATATCAGAGATATCGGGAATAGAAACACAGGTCTTGCTCTCGGACCTCTATTCATATGATTACAAGACACACAAAGGCTCAGATATACTTCCAAGCATAACGTACAGGGACCTTCTGGCTAAGCTTACAGGCACGCCGCCCATAGAGATAATAGCAGAGGAGCAGAGGCGTGGGAGAATACTCGAGCAGTTGAATAAGCAAGGACTCCGCGATCTACAGAGCATAAATGAATATTGCAAAGAGTATTATGACAATCCTGATAGGGCGATTAGGAAGATAGGCCTAAAGAATTAAGTATCTAGTTTTTCTAGATGCCTTTTAAGCTTCCTCAGTGCCGCAGACCTTGGGCTTATTCTGTTTTTTACCTCTCTTCCAAGCTGCGCAAAAGTTTTGCTGTATCCTTCAGGTATGAAGATGAAATCGAAGCCGAAGCCTTCCTTTCCAGCAGGTTTTTTTGCCACCCTTCCTTTCAAGGACGCAGAGAAAGCCTTCATCTTTTTGCCATCGTAAAAAGCCACTGCCACGCTGGCAACAATGCGTGCATTCCCCAGCCTGTCTGCTATTTTCGCTATCCCTGCGGTTCCTGCAGTGGCTAGCATCCATTTCACAAACGGGCCCGGGAACCCGTGCATGCACTCAAGATAAGCAGCAGTATCCTCGACAAAAAGAGGCTTTCCAACAATCCTGTATGCTTCAAGCGCTTTGCTCTCCGCTACTTTTTTGATATCCATCGACTGTATCTCTTCCAGATCCAAGTCATATGTCTCCAAATCATCGCCAAATACGCTCTTTGCCTCAAGTATCTTGTCTTTGTTGGAAGTTACAAAATAGACCTTCAAGGAAGCACCAGATTATTAAAAAATTGCTTCTATATAATTTTATGGGTATCTCTGCAAGGGATTTCATAGAACGTGAGCTGGCAGGCAGATGGATTGCGGGGCCTACGCTGAAGGATGCTATAGAGAGGGCCGGGAAAATCGAATCTGCCGGAATGGAGCCGATGATAAATTATCTTGGGGAAGCCTTCGGCAGCAATGACAGGGAAAAGGTGAAAGAAGCAGTCAGGGTATACAAGGAACTTATCGCCCTTATGGCTAAAAGCAGGATAAAGGGCTCGATAGCGGTAAAGCCGACTCAGCTTGGCCTGCTGATAAGCTACGGGCTGCTTGAAAGGAATTATTCGGAGATAGTAAGGGAGGCGAAGAAAAGGGGCATATTTGTCTGGCTTGACATGGAAGAGAGCAGATATGTGGATGACACAATAAAGCTTTACAAGACGCGCGTAAAGAGCCGCACTACCGGCATCTGCATACAGTCATATCTGAGAAGAAGTGAAAAGGATATCAAAGCGCTTTCAAGATATAATGCGGTGGTGAGGCTTGTCAAAGGGGCATACAAGCCGGAGCCGGAAGCAGGCTTTACTTCAAGGGCGGAGGTAACCAAAAACTACGCAAGGCTGATGCGGATGCTCTTTGAGGGATATGGGAAGTTTACCATTGCAACCCACGACACCAAAATGATAAATGAGGCAATGAAGCTTGAAAAAAGGTACAAAAAAGATATCTCTTTCGCAATGCTGAACGGCATAAGAAACAGGTATGCAGAATCCCTCGCCAGCAAAGGCTACAAAATTTTCATCTATCTACCATTCGGAAGAGAATGGGTGTCATACTCGTACAGGCGGCTCAGGGAAGCAGGCAACTTCATGCTTCTTATAAGGTCGGTCTTAAGCCAGAACGCGTAAGCATTCGCGGGACAGGGCTTCAGTCATGTATTTATTGGCATTCCGCATAATTAATTTAATTCGCCGGTTATTTGAATGGATTACGACAAGGATTTTAGCAAGATGACGCTGGATACGGAATACGGCATGGCAGCATATTTCGCCCACCGTGCCGGACCCAAAAGCCTTATGCTGGTGCACGGGCTTGCTGCAAGTTCAAGAAGCTGGCACAGGCTGGTAAGCTTCCTCGATCCCGGTCTAAGCATATATATGCTCGACATGCTTGGCCATGGGGATTCAGATGCGCCTAGGATAAATTATACCGTTGACATACAAATAAAGGTGCTTGAGATGCTGGCTGAGAAGGAGAAGGTAAGCAAGCCCTTCCTTTTCGGGCACTCATACGGCGGCTGGGTCTGTGCCTCTTATGCGGTCAGGGGGCATCCCCTCAGCGGCCTGATTCTTGAAGATTCGGCAGGCCTTGAGAACTTTTTCTCTGAGACGAGAGGCACAAAGGACCGCGAAGCTTACAAGGCAGATATACTCTCAAAGGCAAAGCTTCTCACCACTCACGCCTATGTAATAAAAAGCATGCTTGATGACGAATTTTCAGAACACCAGCTGAGCTCAGACGATCTACGCAAGATAACTGCGCCTACCCTTATAATATGGGGTGCGGAAGATTCAATAATAAAGCCGAAGTTTGCCGATATTTTTGCGTCGCACATAAACGGGAGCAGGCTCAGGCTTATAGATGGCGCAAGGCACACGCCGCATTTCACCAATGCAAGGGAAGTCTCTGATATGGTAAATGAGTTCATAAAAACGCATTAGCCTGCCAATGATGCAGTGCCGCGCTCCTTGCCCGAGCCAAAGCTTAAATAATCTAACGTGCAAAAGGTATTCGATTGCATGAAAACAGCCGGAATCATAGGGATAGTTGTAATAATAGTAATAATAATCGCAATAGGCGCATACCTTCTTGCTGGCCATGGCAAAACGGCTTCAGCAACCTCTACGGCAAAGACCACCTCCAGCTATGTCACTACAACTGCCTCAAGTGGCTATGCTTCCAACATAACCAGCACTATAACCGGCACCAACACAAGCAGCGGAGCAGCCAAATACGGCTTCACAGAGGAATACAATTCAAATGTCGGCAATTATCTTGCAAATTCAACCGGCTGGTCTCTTTACATATTCACTGCAGATAAGCCATACAGCGGTAACAGCGCATGCTCTGGCTCATGCGTAACATACTGGCCGCCATACATTGTTACAGGCAACCTTACCTTCTCCAGCCTTCCAGGCGGCGTCAATGCATCCTCATTCGGCACAATAACAAGAACAGATGGCAGCAAGCAGCTCACTTACGAAGGGCGCCCGCTCTATTATTTTGGCGGCGACAAAGCCGCGGGGCAGATAAACGGGGAGGGTCTCAATGCGTTCAGAGGCACTTGGTATGTAGTTACGCTTCCTAAACTCAGCATACCTAACTCCACCTCCTAAAGCATTCTGGTGGATATGACGGAAAATGCTAAGATAAGGCATATACTGGCCAGGCTTAGCCTTGCCATAGTATTCATAGGCATAGGCATATGGGAGGTAATCCAGCCATCTTACTGGGCGATGTATGTGCCGCCATTTGTCTCTTCGATAATAGCTACCGATACCTTCCTGATGTTTCATGGTTCGGCCCTTATTATAATAGGAACGGCCGTATTGCTGGGGATCTACCTGAGATTCACATCTGCACTCGCAGCGCTGACAATGCTCTCGATAATACTCTCAGTAACCTACTACCTTGGCTTTAGCGATATAGTCTTGAGGGACATAGCCATTTTCGTTATAGCGGTGGCCCTTTTCTTCGATGACTCGGATTATGCAAGAGCAGCAAGGTTTAGGGGAAAGAGGAGATCTTAAATACCGAAACTGTACAAATTATTGAATAAATCACGGCGTCGCTTCATGGAGGCAAGCAATACCAGAAACAAAGTCAGCGGTACTGAAATATCAATAGTCATACCTTCGCTTAATGAAGAGAGGAACATGCCTCACCTTATCTCAGGAATAAGGCGGATAATGTCCGGCAAAAAGTACGAGGTAATAGTTGTGGACGGATACTCTACCGACAACACTGCAGTTATAGCAGAAAATATGGGAGCCAGAGTACTCTACGACAATGTAGGCAAAGGAAGCGCGCTGATAAAAGGGCTCCTGAGCGCAAGGGGCGAGATACTGATATCCATGGATGCGGATCTTTCCCATGAGCCCAGGGAGCTTGGGCTTCTTGTCAGCAGTATAAAATCAGGTTATGATATCTGCATGGGCTCAAGATTCATTGCAGGCGGGAATTCAGAAGATATATCGGCAATCCGGGCATTTGGAAACAAAGTCTTTGTGGTCCTGGTAAATTCGCTCTTCAAGTCCCATTACAGCGACATATGCTATGGATACAGGAGCTTCAACAAGAAGATACTGCAAAGGCTGAATCTGAGTGAGCGGGGCTTCGGCATAGAAGCAGAGATAAGCATAAAGGCTGCAAAGCTCGGCCTGAAGACCATAGAAGTGCCAAGCACCGAGAAGAAGAGGTCCGCTGAAGAAGCGAAGCTCCGCACATTCCGGGATGGCTACATAATATTAAAAACAATACTAAGAAATGCGCTGGGAGGCTGAATTAAGGCGATAGTTCATGCGGAGTCATTCCCTTTTTGCGCCGTGCATGGTTAACCAGGCCCTGAATGCCCCCGGCCGGCCCATGCCGAATGAAGCAG
>JAJZLT010000003.1 GCA_021803245.1 Microcaldota archaeon | reverse complement strand
TATTTGAACCCGCGGCCATCAGCTTAGAAGGCTGCCGCTCTATCCAAGCTGAGCTACGGGCCCAACTTTACGATTATATATAAAAATAATTTTTTATATTCTCCGTAAGCTTCTCACAGACCTCCTCAATGCCAATCCCTTTAACCTCCGATATCTTTTCGGCAACCTTTAAAACATCGAATGGGGTTCTGCCTACTACTGGCGAGTCGGTTTCTGCTACGATATTACTTAAGTCAATGTAATTTATAATCCTTTTCATACGCCCGTATTCCAGCGGAGGTATCGAGATGAGATAGCCTCTGGAAGCAAGCTCCTTGGCAAGCGATTCACTCCCCTCAAAGAAATGAAAGACAGCGCGTTCAACCTTATTCTTCACCACGATCTCCTTTACCTCGTCTATCTTTCCCCTGGAATGGACAACTATGGGAATGGAAAGCCTGTTTGCAACATCGATCTGCTCTATGAAAACTTTTCTCTGAAGCTCCATACCCGCCTTCTTGACCATCTTGCCGTCCAATCCAATCTCTCCAATGCCGACTATGCCCCTGTTCTTCCTTACCATCTCTTCCAGTTGATCTACAAATCCGCCGTCCTCGGAAGAAAAATCAGGGCTTATGCCTGCAACCCCAAAGACAAGAGAGGCGTCAACTATCCCGTTAATCATCCGTATATTGCTCTCCTTATTTGTCCCTGCGGTTATTATAAGCTCAACGCCATTGTCCTTTGCAGTCATAGCCGCCTCTTTCGGATCGCTGAAAAGCTCCATATGGCAGTGCGCATCAGCAAGCCGCATACCGTAATACCTGCTGCCTTCAGTTCTCCTTGACATCTGCAATTGCCTTTCCAGATAATCACGCGCCTAGAACTACTATTCAGACAAAAGTATATAAACGAAATCGCACTTATTTATAGATGCGGGCGCAAAACCAACTCCCTTCATGAGCCGGATATAAGACCACTGCAGGGTTATATAAATTTGAATGGTGTAATAAATGCAGATTGGACATCGTGAAGCACCGAAAGCATCTTCAGCAAAGACATCCCTAAACTTCCGGGTTTATTGAAGCCCGCACGCTTTGGCGGTGCGAGATGCCACATGGGAAAAGGAGTATAACCAATATGCAGGTTTAAACTGCCAGGGTAATATTCAAATGAGCACAAGACAGTCTTCCATTAAATACGAAAAGGCAATAAAGAATGCCAAAATGGTTAGCTATGCCTCCGCAGCAATAGCTGTGGCAGCATTGGCAGTCTCTGTTTTCATTCTGATGCACGGAGGAGGCAAAGAGATAACCTATATTAACAGGACTGTTTACCTGAATGGAACAGCACCTGCTGCTAGCTATGGTACTGCCATTGCCTATAACATAACAAGCCCGCTGATAACACCGCCAATGTCCCTTGCTGCCGATCCTTCCATAACTGCCAACAATACATTCGGAAACAGGCTTACCGGCATAAATACACCGCTCAACGCCACGGATCTTGCAGTAATAAATAATGCTTCAAACTCAAATTTCGAGACAGCAGGAGAGATGCTGATAAATGGGAAGATAAACAACAGCGTCGGTATCTCTCTGAAGAAGGTTCCCATGTTCATGCTGAATGGAAAGCCTACGGTAATATATCTTGGATCAATAACGTGTGTCTTCTGCGGTGAGAACAGATGGGCGATGGCGTTGGCACTTTCAAGATTCGGTAACTTTTCAGCCCTTTTCACAGGATACAGCTCTTTTGGCGACAGCGATGTTCCTACAATATACTGGGCGCCTGCGCATTACAATCAATCTACTATGGATTTTGGCTCATTCTACAACAGCAAGTACATAAACTTCCTTGCATTTGAAGACACGGATCCCATAACGGCAGGATTTAATCTCCAGCCTATAAATGTAATGCAGCAGGAGGTAAACAGTACCGGCAATCTTGCATATAAGGATGCGTTCCAGTTTATAATAAACCTTAATAACTTCCAGGGCACTCCCTACACGATCTGGGGCAATTACAATGCCGCAGGCGCAGACGCCGAAGACTTTGGTAATTCGTCGCCCACTGCAACGTCAGGCATACCCCTGGAATACATGACACACCGCCAGATCTTCCGGCAGCTATCAAGCCCTACAGACCAGTTTGGGTGGACAGAATATGCAGCCGCAGACCTTTATGTTGCGATGATCTGCAGCTCCAATAGCTCTATAAACAGCACTGCACCGGTATGCTCCCTGCCGGCAATACTCTCAATAGAGAAAGATGGTTACTGATGGCTCTCAGAAAGAGCAGCAAGATAAGCCGATTTGCAGTGCTTAAATACTCCCTTTCATCATGGTTCTCCCTTTCTGTGCTCATAATAAGCATAGCCATCTACTTCGGCATATACTACTACATGATCCTTGCGAGCTCAGAAGGAGCATATATCGTAACAGCGCCGGTTTACCTCACCTATGCGATAATCTTTACCTCAGCCCTTCTTCTTACAATAGGAATATACTCTGCAAGGAACGCGTTGTTAAGGCTCCGGAGCTCCGCTTCAGAAAATACTGCGAGCATAGTAACGCTCGTCGCAGGAGGACTCTTCACAAGCTGCGGCTGCAGCACCCCGCTTTTAGGCACGATACTGTACACTCTGGGCGTTGGAATAATAGGCAGGACCAATGCAATAATATTCGTAAGCAGCAATCAGGCGTATCTTCTGCTTGCGGTACTGCTTATAAACCTCCTTATGATTTACTACTACCTGGGCAAGGCCTCATCAGCATGCATAATAAAAAATAATAAAATCGTCAAGATAAAAAGGAAGCAATAAAGAAGTTATCAGCAATTAATTACTTGGGTACATGGTAAAACTAAGCGGCAAGAAGGTAATAGTGACAGGCGGCGCAGGCTTCATAGGCAGCAACCTTGTAGAGTCAATTTCAAGAGAGAATGAAGTAGTGGTAATAGACAACATGCTGATAGGCAAGGAAAGGAATCTCAGGCGCTCAATGCAGACGGGGAATGTGAAGCTTTTCAAAGTAGATACAAGGGATATCAAAGTCGTAGACTTTAAGCCTGATATAATCTTCCATCTTGGCATGCCTTCCTCTACCTTTATGTTCAGGGAAGATAATTACAGGATAGCGGAAGTGCTAGAAGGGGCCATAAGCGTACTTAGGTTTGCATACAGGCAGGGAGCCAAGGTAATACTCACGTCGACCTCCTCGGTTTACAATGGCAATCCGATACCGCACAAGGAGAGCCAGGTCCCACGTGTAACTGATTTCTACACCGAGTCCAAGGTCTTCATCGAGCGCCTTGCGGAGCTTTACAATAAGGTATACGGCATCGACACTTCGGTTCTCAGGCTCTTCTCTGTCTACGGCCCCCATGAAGAGGGAAAGGGCAGCTATGCAAACATAATAAGCCAGTTCATGTGGTCCATGAAAAAAAACGAGCCGCCCCTGATATACGGGGATGGAAAGCAGACGAGGGATTTCATCTATATAAGTGACGTGGTAGATGCGCTTATAGCGGCAACGAAGATCAAAGGGTTTGGCCTCTTCAACGTGGGTACGGGAAAGAACTATTCCCTGAATGAGATTGTAAGACTGCTGGAAGAAAAGATGAAAACAGGGATAAAGCCACGCTATCTGCGCAACGAAATCCCGAACTATGTAAACGATACAAAAGCCGATACCTCAAAGTCAAGGTTAAAGCTCGGCTTCAAGGCAAAGATAGGAATAGGGGAAGGAATAGAAAGGCTGCTTAAATACTATAACGAAAACCTCTGGGACGGTGTCTGAATGGTGAGGACTGTTCTGGCCTTCGGCTCGTTTGATGTGCTGCATCCTGGGCATCTCCTATACCTTAAAAGGGCAAAAGCCCGCGGCGACCTCCTGATAGTCGTCATTGCAAGGGACAGTACGATAAGCATGATAAAGGGAAGAGGCCCTGTTTTTAATGAGAAGGAAAGGCTTGGGATGGTGGAAGCGCTTAAAATGGTGGACAAAGCTGTCCTGGGCGGCAGGGTAAAGGATCCTGGAGGAATGTACAATATACTTAAAAAGTATAAGCCTGACACCGTAGTGCTTGGCTACGACCAGAATGCTGCAGGATTAAAAGAATGGATTGAAGGCAATAAGCTTAACATAAAAGTAGTGAGGCTCAGGAAAGGCTTCAGGACAGGCAGGTTCAAGAGCTCAAAGGTGAAGGAGGTCCTGGAAAGAGGGCTGTGAATCAGCTTTCGCAGGTGCCAATGAAACCTTTCATGTTCCTTATGGCCTTCATAAACTATTATGGCGTTATCAACGTGGGCGTAAAACCCACACGCTTTAGCAGGGGATATAATCACTACGCAGTATATAAAGTTGAATCAGTGCCAGGCATAGCAATTAAAATCCACAGTTCGAATAAGTTATATCATGGAAGATTATTACCTGGACGGCGAAGAACGCTTTGGCAGATTCTCTTCAAAGGCGTACTCGCTATTCTCAAAATGCAGCACAGCCAATGACGTATATAATTTTATCATAAGGGAGATAAGCGCAAGGAACCCTGAAACGGTGCTTGACGTAGGCACCGGCCCTGCTGCAGCGGCAATAGGCCTCGCGCTCCGGCTCGGGAAGTCAAAGGTATACGCTGTTGACCCTTCCCCTTACATGGTAAAGATAGCAAAAAAGAATGCTGCCGGGATAACGAATATCGAGATAAAGGAAGGGTCGAGCAGGCACGTTCCATTCACGGAGAAATTCGATATAATATACTCTTCCATAAGCTTCCATCACTGGAAGGAGAAGCAGCAATCGCTCAGGTACCTTGCAGGCAGACTCAGCAAAAGCGGCAGAATACTTATTTACGAGCTGGACAGGGACAAACTAAACTTCATCGAAAAGTTGTTTGTAGGCAGGCATTCCATTACTGTAAGGGAGGTAAAGGAAGCATGCATAGGAAACCTGCGTGTCGACGGATACAAAGAATACAAAAAATACGTAGAGATAAGCATAAGCCTCAAGAACATGCATAAAAAGTGAATGAAATGCAAGAAGCCCACTCCTTCAAAAAAGAGCTCATAAGTAAGGTTGCATCTGGCTCTTACCTAACAAAAGAGGGCACAACCAATAACACGCGCCTTCGCAATGACCTGAAAATTATGAAGTACAACTTAAAAGGCGCCAACCTCGGCGGTGCAAACCTCCAGGAGGCGGACCTTTCCAAGGTTAACCTGAGAGGAGCCAACCTCGGCGGCGCAAACCTCGCATATGCCAATCTGTCAGGTGCAGACCTAGAATGCGCAAACCTCGGCGGCGCAAACCTCGCATATGCAAAATTAGTATCTGCAGATTTGAAAGGAGCCAACATGAGCGGCGTATATCTGGGATATTCGGACATGAGCAATGCGATTCTTGTAGATGCTTATCTTTGGGGCGCTTACCTGAAGGGCAGTAAACTTTCAAGCGCAGACATCAGGCGAGCTTATCTTCGCGGAGCAGACCTCAAAGGAGTCATACTAAGCCATTCCAACCTCTCGGGCGCAGATCTAAGCGGCGCAAACATCTTCGGAATCGAAGCGGACAGGGATACTGCAAGGCAAGCAATACTCTCTGCAGTAGCAAACACCGGGTCGGACAGCGAGGTAAAGAAGCTAATGGATGACCTATGTATATCGGTCAAATAGGCGCCAATATTAAATATATAAAAATTCCTATAAATTTCAACTTTTTATTGAAATAAAGCAAATATTTATATATTTAATAGACTATAAAGATATCATGCCACGTATGGAAAAGATAGTGATTAAATCCGCAAGCAAACCAAGCAAGGAGAGCATAGATAACCTTTCAGAATGGTTTTGCGAGGTATTTGACCTCTCCAACAAGGAAAGCGGAATTGAGCCCGTAATACTCAGAAAACTGCTGGAGAGCACCATAAACGGGGAGGGAGTAACAAGCAAAGAGCTGAATAAGAATCTGGACGTGCCACGCAGCACAATAATATACCATCTTAACAGGTTCATATACTCCGGCCTTGCAGTCAGGCAGGGCAGGGAATATTACCTAAGGTCGCAGGATTTTGCAAGCACACTTGAAGACCTCGAAGCGGACATGCTCCGGGAATTCAAGAGGATGGAGAGTTTTGCAGAAAAACTGGACCAGATAATGCAGAGTGATTTGAATGGCAGAAGAAAAGAAAGAAAGCAAAGATAATGACCAGGCAGAAACCAATGCCGCAGAGCAGCAAAGCGCCGCAGAGGAAAAAGGGGCAAAGGAAGAAAAGAAGGACGAATCAAATGAGCTTAAAGAGCGGATAGCCAGGCTCGCTGCCGAGTTCGACAATTACAAAAAAAGAACCGCAAAAGAAATAGAGAATGCAAAAAACATGGGAAAGGCAGAGTTTGCATCCAGGATGATTCCCATACTTGATGAAATAGAGCTTGCAATCGAATCGCTTGAGATGAAGAATGAAAAGGAAAAGGGGATAGCGCTTGTCTTCTCTAATATGTTCGATGTTATGAAAAAGGAGGGACTGAAAGAGATAGAGTCAAGCGGCAGGTCCGATCCGTACAGGCATGAAGTGATACTTACCAAGGAGAGCGAAAAAGAGCCAGGCACCATACTCGAGGTGGTGAGGAAAGGATATACATTCAACGGAATTATGCTAAGGCCCGCGTCTGTTATAGTTTCGACAAAGGCAAAAGAGGAAATAAAAAAGTGATAATATGGCAAAAATAATAGGAATAGATTTAGGAACCAGCAACTCAGCGGCAGCTGTACTGGAAGGGGGCAGGCCGGTGCTGATACCTAGCGCTGAAGGAACTTCGCTTTACGGCAAGTCGTTCCCAAGTTACGTGGCCTTCACAAAGGACGGTCAGCGCCTGGTCGGAGAGCCAGCAAAGAGGCAGGCAGTTGCAAATCCGGAAGGAACAGTGAACGCTTTCAAGAGGAAGATGGGGACAACATACAAGTACGCCATCTTCGGAAAGGAATACACGCCACAAGAGCTCTCAGCCATGATACTGCAGAAGATAAAGAACGACGCAGAGGCATTCCTGGGGGAGGAGGTGAAGCAGGCAGTGATAACCGTGCCAGCCTACTTCAATGACAACCAGAGGCAGGCAACAAAGGATGCCGGAGAGATAGCAGGGCTTGAAGTGGTAAGGCTTGTGAACGAACCCACTGCAGCATCGCTGGCATACGGCGTGGATAAAAACAACAAGGAAATGAAGATACTTGTGTATGACTTCGGGGGCGGAACCCTCGACGTAACCATCATGGAGTTCGGCAACGGCGTCTTTGAGGTAAAATCAACAAGCGGCGACACTCAGCTAGGAGGCACAGACATGGACATCGCGGTCACAGATTTCCTCATCAAAGAGGTAAACAAGCTGGGCATTGATGTAACAAAAGACAACCAGGCGATGCAAAGGATAAAGGAAGCGGCAGAGAAGGCGAAGATAGAGCTTTCCACCACATTGTCAAGCGAGATAAACCTGCCATTCATAGCAATGGGGCAGGGCAACAAGCCGGTTAACTTCACATATTCGCTGACTAGGGCGAAGCTTGAGGACATAGTGCTTCCAATAGTGGAAAGGACTACAAAGCCGGTTATGCAGGCTCTCAAGGATGCAAAACTCGAACCTAGCTCGATAGACAAGGTAATACTGGTAGGGGGCCCTACGCGCATGCCAATCGTGCAGAGGTATGTGGAGCAGCTTCTTGGCAAGAAGATAGAAAGGGGCGTAGATCCTATGGAAGCAGTGGCTTTCGGAGCTGCCATACAGGCAGGAGTGCTTACCGGAGAGGTAAAGGACATAGTGCTCCTGGATGTAACTCCGTTGTCACTTGGCATAGAAACCCTGGGCGGCGTAACCACCGTGCTCATAGAGAGAAATACGACAATACCCACAAAGAAATCGCAGGTCTTCAGCACGGCTGAAAACAACCAGACTACGGTAGACATAAACATACTGCAGGGAGAGAGAAGGATGGCAAGGGACAACATCGCACTGGGAAGGTTCCAGCTTACAGGCATAGCTCCGGCACCAAGGGGCCTTCCACAGATAGAGGTAACTTTCGATATAGACGCAAACGGCATCCTGCACGTTACTGCAAAGGACAAGGCGACAGGCAAGGAGCAGAGCATGCAGGTGGTCGCGCCTAATAAGATGAGCAGGGACGATATAGATAAAAAGGTAAAGGAGGCGGAACAGCATGCAGAAGAAGACAAAGCCGAATTCGAAAAGGTGCAGATAAAGAACGACGCAGAATCTTTGGCATATACTACCGAGCGCACCCTTAAGGAGTTTAAGGACAAGATACCGAAAGAGGTATATGACAAGGTAGAAGAAGCAAGGAAGGAGCTCGAAGACGCAATAAAGAAAGGAGACGCTTCTGACATAAAGTCCAAATCCGATCAACTGCAGGACAAGCTAAAGGACATAGGCTCAAGCATATACGGAAGCCAGCAGCCAGGCGGCACTGGAGGAGATACGCCTCCTCCCGGCGCAGATGATGGCACAGTCAATGCGGATTATAAGGTACAAAAATGACCGATGACTATTACAGCATACTCGGAGTGCCAAAGGATGCCACGCAGGACCAGATAAAGAAAGTGTACAGGGAGCTAGCCCTCAAGCTCCATCCGGACAGGAACAAGAGCAAGGATGCAGAAGAGCAGTTTAAAAAGGTAAATGAGGCATATGCGGTGCTCGGCGATCCGGAAAAGAGGAAGCAGTACGACACGTATGGCCCTGCAGGCTTCGGCCAGAGATACAGCGAAGAAGATATCTTCCGCGGCTTCAACTTCGATGATATATTCAGGGACCTGGGCCTTAACATAAACTTTGGGTCGGATTTCTCCGGCTCAGGAGATATCTTCAGCAGCATGTTCGGCGGGGCCCGCGCGCAGAATAGGGGAAGGGACATACTCCACAACCTTACTCTTACTCTGGAAGAGGTGGCCGAAGGCACTAAAAAAGAGATGTCCATAAAGCACATCAAGCGCTGCCCGAAATGCAGCGGAGCAGGCAACGAGCCAGGCTCAAGGGTAATAAAGTGCCCGAAGTGCAACGGCTCCGGAAGGATAAACAAAGTGGCGAATACTTTCTTCGGAAGAATGCAGGTGGTAACGACATGCGACCTCTGCGCTGGCTCGGGCAAGACTTACGAACGTAAGTGCTCAGCATGCGGCGGCAGAGGCGGCGTGATAGACACCGAGAAGGTTGAAGTGCAGATACCTCCTGGCGTAAGCGACGGGATGAGGCTCAGGCTCGAAGGCATGGGCGACTTTTCCCAATACGGGAGCGGCGACCTGTACATAGAAATAAGCACCAAAGAGCACAGGATCTTCAGGAGGGAGGGAGATGACATCCATGCAACCGTGCGCGTTCCTTTCCACACCGCCATACTTGGCGGTAACATAACAGTACCTACGCTGAAAGGCACGAAGGAGATTACCCTAGACGAAGGGACCCAGCAGGGCAGAAAGATAGTGCTTAAGGGCGAAGGCATAAAGCGCTTCAGGTCAAATTCCAGTGGCGATGAGATAATAAGCATAGAGATAGACATACCCACACACCTTTCCAGGGAGGAAAAGGACATCATAAGCAGATTCAGGGAGCTTGACGAGAGCACCAAGGGAGGAGGGAAAAAGTTCAGGTTCTTCTAATCGTAAGCCTTAATATACTTTTATAGGTCAAATCAACTTATGCCTGTTTCTGTACTGCGGTTTTCTGAAAATGCGGACCCGCTCTATATAGAGAGCTTTACCGATGAGGAAAGCGCAGAGCTGAAAAAGGTAATAACCAATCCGGAAAGCAATATCTTCGCATGGAAGATAGGGGACAACCTGAATCCGGAGCAGGCAGGCGCACTGCTTTCAAGGTACAGCAGGACAGCGCTTACCGGAAAAAAGCTCTTCCTAAAGGAGTTCCTGCCAAATAAAAACCGCGGCAGGGAATTTTTCGAGTCGTGGCTCGTAGATTACGGCGACGATTCGATACAGGAAATGGCCGGCGGCATACCCCTCTCATGCGAATTCGTCTCAAATCTTGCTGTAAAGGAGATAGAAGACAACAGGATAGGCTCATACATAGAGAAATCCTCAAGATACGTCTTCTTCGACAAAAAGCTGCCGGACAACGAGTATATGTTTTACAAGGATCCTGACATAATGGCTTCAAGGTATGCGGATGAATACGTCTCCCTCCTACACAGCCTCTTTGAGTCATACGTCAGGAATACGCCGTTAATGATTAAGTACATAAAAGAGAAGAATCCATTCGAGAGCCAGAGCTTCAGGGTAGGCGATTCCACGCTGAAGGTCTCTGAATTAGACAAAGAAGCTGAAGAGAGACATGGGGTTTCTGCAGCAGATCTGGAAAGATCTTACGAGAACGCAGTAAAGGCCAATGCGCTTGACTTTGTAAGGGACTACCTCCCCATGGCCACGCTTACTCATGTGGGCATAAGCATGAATGCCAGATCCTATGACGGAATGCTAAACAAGATGATGGCCTCGCCGCTTGCAGAGGCAAGGTGGATCGCAGGCTCCATTCACAAGGAGCTTGAAAAGTTAGTGCCTTCCCTTGTCAAGAGGATTGGCGAGAAGCACGGGATAGAATACAGGAAGTTTCTCTCAGAAAAGAATGCAGAAATAAGGGATTATATAAGAAGCATAAGCAAGCCCGAAGCAAAGAAAGCTGTTCCAAACGGGGTAGCGCTTGCTGACTTCACAGGGAAGGAGGATAAAGACCCCAATGGCAAAGCGCAGGCAATACTCGCAGGCATGATAATCTACAGGTTCAGCGATGGCAATTCAGTCAGTCAGTCAATAGAAGCGGCGCGCTCGATGAGCAGTGAAGAGAGGGAAGCCATAATAGCAAAGTACACGGGAAGGCGCGGGAACAGGAGGCATAAGCCCGGGAGGGCGTTCGAAAACATAGAATATCTCTTCGACCTTTCCGGAAGGGTCGGCATATACCGCGACATACAGCGGCATAGGATAGGGACGCAGGAGAGGCAGAACTTTACCGTAAAGCTGGGCTACGATACAAGGAAAGAGTACATAGAGATAGGCATAGAAGATGACTACGAGAGCAAGATGAAGGAAGTAATCGCGCTTTTCAACAAGCTCAGCGAGAAGCTCCCCTATCAGGCGCAGTACGTCGTGACATATGGCTTCTATATAAACTGGTACTATCGCATGAATGCGCGCGAGCTCTTCCATCTCTGCGAGCTGCGTTCAGGGTTCGGAGGCCATCCTGACTACAGGAAGATGGCGCAGGAGATGTACTTCAGGGTAAAGGATGTGCATCCTACCGTGGCAAGCCACATGCACTTCATGAACCTGCAGGATAAGCAGCTGGGAAGGCTTGAATCTGAAATAAGGATAGCCCAGAAAAAGAAAGCACTCTCATCCGGCGCTTAAAACTCAAAGCCGCTGTAAAGAGGAAACTTCCCGCACAGCTCCAGGACCTTTTTCCTTACCTCCTGCAGATTCCTGTTCTCCTTTATCTCCCTCCTGAAATCGGCAAGGTACCTCTGCCGCTCGTCTTTATTCTCAGGCATCTTATACCTTTTTATCTCTCCAATTACCTCTGCGATAAGCTTTCCTATCTCTTCCATCTCATGCTCTTTCATGCCTCTGGTAGTCAGCGCAGGCGTGCCTAGGCGCACTCCGCTCGGATAGAAAGGATTTGATGGGTCATTAGGCACGGTATTCTTGTTTGCAGTTATCCCTGCGGCATCGAGCGCTTCCTGCGCGAAAATTCCCATGCCCTTGCCGATGGGGGAGAGATCAATAAGTATCAGGTGGGTATCGGTGCCTCCTGTAACAAGGGTTATCCCATTCTTAACAAGCGATCTCGCCAGGGCATCGGCATTGCTTACGATCTGCTTCGCATATGCAGCAAACTCGGGCTTCGCCGCCTCTGCAAGGGCAACCGCTATGCCTGCAGTCACATGGTTATGCGGGCCGCCCTGCATTCCCGGTATTATAATCTTATCCATCTTGTCGGCAAGTTCCGGATCTTTCCCAAGACCCTTCCCAGTAACCATTATCATTGCGCCTCTCGGGCCGCGCAGAGTCTTGTGCGTTGTAGTTGTGATTATATGTGCGTAAGGAACCGGGCTTTCATGAGCACCGCCTACCACCAGCCCGGATATGTGGGAGATATCCGCTGCCAGGTACGCCCCCTCGCTGTCCGCTATCTCTCCGAACTCCCTGAAAGGAAATGCACGCGGATACGCAGTATAACCTACCCAGATAAGCTTTGGCTTGTTCTCGGCAACAAGCTTCCTTACCTCATCAAAATCTATGTATCCATCCTTCTTAACATGATAAGGCACGCTCCTGAAGACCTGGCCGGTTATGCTTGCCTTGAATCCGTGCGTAAGGTGGCCGCCGTCGCTGAGGTTGAGGCCCATTATTGTTTCGCCAGGCTTGCATACTGCAAAATAGACGGCGAGGTTTGCAGGAGAGCCGGAATACGGCTGTACGTTTGCGTATGGCACATTGAAGAGCTTTTTAGCCCTCTCAACTGCCAGTTTCTCTATCTCGTCTATGTACTCGTTGCCCCCGTAAAATCTATGGCCGGGATAGCCTTCCGAGTACTTGTTGGTAAGGACAGAGCCCATCGCCTGCATAACCGCAAGGCTTGTAAAATTTTCAGAAGGTATCATTTCAAGCCCATCTCTCTGCCTTCCCAGTTCTTTCTTCATGAATTCATAAGTATCGGGATCAGTCGCCTTCAGCTGCTCGAGCCACTCCACATGAACACCAACTTTATTACTACCTTATACTTATTAATATAGCGGGAAAACTCCTATCTTTTAGATAGGAGATGAAAGCGGATGCGAAAACAAAAGATATATACCTCTTAATGGCGTAATAACTATGGTCGTCATGAAAACTGCATATAAATATCGTTCAT